>JAQTPU010000007.1 GCA_028712575.1 Candidatus Iainarchaeum sp. | reverse complement strand
GCCCGAACGAAATCATTGTCCTGCAGGCAGACCCTGTGATAGAATTCATAGCAACAGGAAAACTCGGAAAAGAAATTAGCTTTTCCTATTCTATTGCAAAAAAAATAGTGGATAAAAACATTTTTACTACTCCGATTGTCCTTAACCAGACAGCCCTTGTTTCTGTAACCTGCGAAAAAGGCTGTGACGACAAAAATCCCTGCACAAAAGACCAGTGCATAAACGAAAAGTGCATTTTTTTCATGGTCCAGGACAACACTCCCTGCGGATACGCGCAAAAATGCAGGAAAGGCATATGTGTTGCATATCCCACAACAGGTTATAATGCTCCAATGACGATTTTCGGGCAAAAACCCGAAGTAATCGCGCTTATAACTGTAATAATCGTCATATGCGCTGCAATTGGAATATATTACTACAAAAAATATCCCAAAGGGGCCGCCAAAGGGCTTTAACAATTTTTTTCCGGTGTTGCTCTGTGCAAAAAAAAATAAGCGAATTTTTTTCCCGCTCCAAAGCCGATGCGATTCTGCTTAGGAACATTGCGGCAGCCCCGGAACAGAATTTTTTTTATTTTTCAGGGCTGCCCTTTGGCCATTACTCAGGAAGCTTTCTTGCACTAAGGCCGGGCATGGCGCCTGTCCTGATTGCAAACTGCCTTGAAAACACGGGGATTCCCGGGCTTAAGGCTAGGCGGTTTTCCTCAAAAGCCCGGCTGGAATCAATTCTTAAAAACGAGTTTTCAGGGGCAAAAAAAATAGGGATTAATTTCGAATCATACCAGAAAAATGCCTTTTCAAGGGCAAAAAAAATCCTGCGCGGCAAAAAATTTGCCGACATTTCACAGGCCCTTGGGAAAGTCCGCGAAACAAAGACAAACAAGGAAATTTCCCGCATCAGGAAGGCTGCAAGGATTTCAGAAAAAGCCGCCCAAAAGATTCCGGATTTCATAAAAAAAGGCATGACTGAAAACCAGCTGCGCTTCAGGCTTGACTGCCTGCTCCGCGAGGAGGGCGATGATGACCTTGCCTTCTCCACGATTGTCGCTTCAGGCAGGAATTCATCGGTTCCGCATCACGTGCCCGGCAGTTCAAAAATAGGCAGGGGCATTCTCCTTGTTGATTTCGGGGCAAAATACAAAAATTACTGCTCCGACATTACAAGGATGTTCTGCATCGGGAAGGCATCCGAAAGCCAGAAAGGGCTTTATAAAAAAATATTTGAGGCAAAAAAATTCGCAGCCGGCATGTGCAGGCCCGGAGTGAAATGCGCCGATGTTTTTGAAGAAACAGCCGGATTCATAAAAAAAGAGACTGGCTTGGGCCTTATCCACGGCCTCGGCCACGGCCTCGGCCTTGAAGCCCATGATTTTCCCCACGGTTTCCTTGAAAAATCAAAAGACACGCTGAAGGAAGGCATGGTTCTGACATTGGAGCCTGCTGTTTACACAAAACAATTCGGAATCAGAATAGAGGACGACATTTTGATTACTGGGAACGGCTGCAGGCTCTTGAGCAGTGCGCCTGAAGAACTGGTTGAATTGCAATTATAAAAGTTTTTTCTATGCCGAAAAGCGCATGCAGGGGAAACTGAAGAACCCGCAAAAGCCGAGGAAATTGAAAGACTCGCAAAAAGTTTATCCCTGCTTAATCCCAATGAGGCGGCTGTTATTTTCTACAGGATATTCTCTGATAACCCGGAACAATGGACCCACGCCAGAATAGGCAGGAAACTGCGCATTTCGGAAGGTGCTGCAAAGGAAGCTTACAGAAGGGCCCTTGTTAAACTGCGCAAATTAATGGAAAAATAGGTTTCATTGCTGTTTTTTTTCATAAACACAGAGAACAAGCTGGTTTGAATCCGAAACAGCCGGAATTATTGAGTATTCCTTCATTCCAAGCTGGCTCTGCTTTACAAGCGCCAGTTCCGGCATTCCCGGACAATATTTTCCGTCAGAAATAACCGCCTGCTGCCTTGCGGAAATGTTATTGACAACTGCGGTAAGATTGTTCTGGTTAAGCGCAATTATCATTGTCCATGACAACAGGCCAAGCAGAATAATCCCGAAAACAACATCGCTAACCTGCATGAATAGATTACGCAGGCAGGCTATTTAAGGTTTTGCAGGCCTATTTTGCCGAACCGTTTATTTTTTTTATTTTTTTCAGAAAAACCAGCAATGCATCTTTTGCCTCTTTTTCGCCTTTTGCCGGGAGTTTGCCGTTTTTCATCAAAAATGCGAATTCAAGAAGAACCCCCTTATAAACAAGTATCTCCCTGTCCAAAAATCTGCGCATAATGCCCGCAAGATAAAGGAAATCATCGCAGGAATACCTTGCAAATTCGTGCGAAGAATAAAATTCCAGAAATTTTTTTTCAAGGAAATCAACATCCTTTGAAATCAGGTGGAATTTTTCCTTTCCGGCTTCAGTTATGAAATAAATTTTCTTTTTTCTTCCGCCGATTTCAGCGCTTTTCACCTGTATTGATTTTTCCTCCTTCAATTCTTCCAGGGCGGGATAAAGCGAGCCCGAAGTCGGCTTCCAGAGGTTCATGCAGCTTTCGCTTATGCTTTTCATGAGCATATAACCGTGCATGGGCGCCTTGTGGAGCGCCTTCAGAATAAGATATTTCAGCTGCCCCTTGAAAAAATTCGGGTGCTGCACTTATTCACTTCCTTTCCTTAGCGCTTCGACAGGGTCAAGCATTGCAGCCCTTCTTGCTGGATAAACCCCCGAAGCGATTCCCACAAACATTGAGAATGCAAGAGCGCCCAGTATAAGCAGGAAATCAACTCTCACGCTTAGCGCAAAGTTCATTGCGCCTGCAACCATTCCCACTAAAAAAGCAAGGCCATAGCCCAGAGTAACCCCGATTATGCCGCCAAACAAGCCGATAAGGCCGGCTTCCAGAATAAAAATCGAGAGTATAAGCCCGTTTGTAGCCCCTATGGCCTTCATGACGCCGATTTCAGATGTCCTCTCCATTACTGACATTATCATTGTGTTCATTATCCCAATGCCGCCGACAAAGAGGGAAATGCTTGCAATCCCCACAATAAACAGCTGGATAAGGCCCATAACCTGGTTTATGCTGTCAAGAATCTGGGCGCTTGTGACTATTGTGAATGTTTTCTGGTCCTTGCCGTATTTCTGCTCAAAAATCCTTTCAATCTTTTTCTGGACAGCCAGGACATCCTCCTTCTTTTTCGTGGTTGCCATCATAAACATGGGCTTTGAATCTTCAAAAGTCGCCTTGTAGGCGTTTTCATTGATAAGAATAGTGGTGTTTGTATTGGGGCCTCCGCCAAAAGAAGTGCTCGCTTCAGCAGTAATTCCAACCACCCTGAAACTCTTCCCATTAATCAGGATATTGCCCCTTAGCCTTATCTTCTTGTCAAAAGTATCGTTTGCAAGGCCGTATCCCACAATTGCAACATAACCATCGGAACTTTTAATCTCACGGCCCTCCCCTATTTTCACAAAACCTGTTTTTACAAGGTCCTTGACCTCATTCGGATTATAACCGATTATTGAAACGCTTTTTTTCTGGTTGCCAAACTCAACCGTAGTTGAAGTCATTAAAGGCGCAAAAGCCTGCGAAATTTCTGGAATGCGCTTGATTTTGTTTATTTCCGCATCCTGAAGATATTCAACACCCAAACTACCCTCCATGCTCATGGAGCCAGCAGGCGCAATAAAAATAGTGTTCGAGCCAAGCGTTTCAAACTGGTCAATAACGGCATTGTTCAGGCCGTCGCCAAGAGCGACAAAAGTGACGATTGCGGCAATCCCGATTATTACCCCGAGGATTGTAAGGTAAGTTCTCAAGCCCTGGTGGCTTAGATTATCTATTGCCACTTCAACAATTTCAATCCCGCCCTGCATTCTTCACAACCCCTCTTGCAGAAAAAAAAAGAAAAATCAGCCGCAAAAAAAAAGCGGCCTTTTCCGCTACTTTTTCTGCTTCTTGCCGCGCCTTCTCAAAAAGAAGAAGGCGGCAATCAGCACGATTATTATTATTGCCGCTGCCAGTACCAGCAGCCCGGAGCCGTTGCCGTCTGCAGCCGCTTCAGCTGCGGAATAAATCTTCACAGGAACAATCCTGGTTACCTTGTGCGGCTCGCCGAAATTATCCTTGTATGTAACTTCAACAGCCAGGCTGTGCATTCCGGGCTGGGCATCCTTGTTTATTTCGGCATCAAGGACAATTGAATCGAAATCATCCGATTCAAGGGAACCAACAAAAAAGCTGTTCTTCTTTATTGCAGCAAAATCCGATTCAACAGTTGCCTGAAGAACATGGGCTTTTCCATCCCCCGAATTGTAAATGTCTACTGTTATCTCGGATTTTATGCCTGGCTGGGGCAGCACGCTTTCTTCGGAAACAAGCGCCCCTATTTCAGCCTCATCAGAGACCTTCAGCCCGATATAATCAGTTTTTGTGTACTCTGTCTTGTTCTCGTCCAAAAAAGTCATTTTTATCGGAATATAATATGCTTTTGGATCTGAACCCGGGTTCATCATTATTTTCAGCCTGGCTTCCGTTGTTTCATTCGCCCCAAGTTCCGGCAGGTATGAAAAAGCAGTTCCCAATGGAACAACTACCCTTTCGACAACAACCCCTGTTGTTGTAATGCTCCTGTCTTCAGTAGGTCCGACTGAAAGGTTATATGCCCTGCTGCTCCCCGTGTTCTTTATTGTGAGGACAAGGTCTGTAGGCTCCCCGATAATTGCCGAATCCGGAGTGACTGAAATAATCTGCAGGCTTGGCTTTCTGCTCAGGATTTTTATTGAAATAGAGACAGACTGCCTTGTCAGGCCTTCCTCGCCTGTAAGCGCATAAATATTGTATGTGCCGTCCAGTGCATTAGGGTCAACAAGAATCCTGTATCTTGCAACAGCAGTCTTGTAAGGGTCGATTGTTCCAAGCTGCCTTGTGCCGTTATCCCCTGTTTCAAATGAAAAAGGGTATGTTGTAGTTGCCTCATCTGTTTTAATGCTGAGCACAACCAGGGCATCTTTTGCCGCATCAACAGACTTGTTTGTCATGTTAATCCACAATGTAATGTACTGGCCTGGCATTGCAGGGCTTGGATCAGAGCTGGTTGAAGTGACCTGCATAGAACCCCCAAAAACTGTTGCCGCAATGAACACCATGAACACTGCAAGTATTGATGTTTTTGCCAAAACGTTTGTTGACGTTTTTGATAAAACTTTTCCTGAAAAAATTTTTTTCACTTATAATCCCTCCTGATTTTATTGTCTTTTTTTCCTTTGCTTGTAACTTCTGTCCTTTCAATTTCACCGTCTTTAATATGGATGATTTTCTGCGCCCTTTCGGCAACATACCGTTCATGCGTGACAATAAGGATTGTTTTTCCCCTGTCAATATTAAGCCTGTCCATTAATTCAAGAATAGTCGCGCCAGAGGCGGAATCGAGATTTCCCGTGGGCTCATCGGCCACAATAATGTCCGGGTCGACTGCCAGAGCCCTTGCAATCGCAACCCTCTGCTTCTGCCCCCCTGAAAGCTCGCCGGGCCTGTGATGCATCCTTTCTTCAAGCCCGACTTCAGCAAGAATTTTTTCCGCCTTTTCAATCCTTTCTTTTTTCGGGACTCCCTGGAACCAGAGCGGGAGCATTACATTCTCAAGCGCGGTCAGCCTGGGGATAAGGTTAAAGGACTGGAAAACAAAGCCAATCCTGCTTCCCCTTACAACAGCAAGCTCGGAATCATCCATTTTTGAAATCGGGTGCCCGCTGATATAAACCTCGCCGTTTGTCGGCCTTAGAAGCGCGCTTACAACATGAAGCAGGGTTGTTTTTCCGCTTCCGCTATGCCCAGTAATCGAAACAAAATCCCCCTTTCGGATTTCAAAATTAATGTTTTTCAGTGCGGCAACCTGGATCTCTCCGCCCATATCGTAAATCTTGTCTACATTTTCCACTTTCAGAACAGGCTCCATAACCCACCAATATGTCTATACCGATATATTTGCTGCTTTACTGTTTAAAAATATTCCCGTCAGCCCAGCTTTGATTATTATGCAGATACAAACTAAATAAAAGAATTCCGCAGCCAGCTTTTTACATGGATTTTGGGCAGGCTCGGAAGCAGATTCTCGATTCAATCAAGGCAAAGCATCTCTGCAATGTTGTCGGCGACTGTTACGTTGAATATGTTGGCAGGGCTGCAAGCAAGCTTCCAAAGGGCAGGCGCCTGCTGATGATAAAGGGGGATTGTTCTTTTGCAATCCACCAGAACAGGCTTCTTAGGCCTACAAATTACATGATGGGCGCTGCAATTTCCTGCGAGCTTGAAGGAAACACCCTTTTGATTACTGCTTCTAAATCAAACCCCAGGGAAATTATAAAAGCGATTTTTTACGGCATTGATGATGTAAGGGCTTATGAAATGAATGAAGATTCGGATATTCGTTTGTTTGGCAGTGAAAGGGAATTGAGCAATGAACTTATGCAGGATTTGGGCTTTCTTGAAAAAGGCCTCAAGCCTTTGAACCAGGAAGAGGTTCTGCGCAAAGGGCTTGTCGATATTCTCGCGGAAGATGCCAAAGGCAGGCTTGTTGTCATCGAGCTGAAAAGGCGGCGGGCTGATTTTAATGCAGTGCAGCAATTGAAGCGTTACATGGACCAGGTAAAAAACCTCAAGGGCATTGAAACGCGCGGAATCCTAATAGCGCCCGACATAAGGAAGAATGCCCATGAGCTGCTTGAAAAATACGGCCTGGAATTTTTTCACCTCGATTTTGAAATAGGAAACCCAAAATCACACATCAGGGGGCTGCAGAAAAAACAGCAAACAATTGACAAGTTCTTCTGAAAACAGCTGTTTTTTTAAATTTCACAGCGTTAATTAATATGGTGATTTTAATTGCCTTTGCGCAAACCGGCTTCCCCCCTTGTTTTAAAAAAAAAGATCAGGCATAGCATTGCCACGCGGGAAGTAAGGGCTGCATTTCATGGGGCTATTGCCGACCTTGTTCGCGGAGGAAACCTTAATGCCAAGCAGGCTGGCTGGCTTATTGAAAGGATTAACAGCGGCAGGTTGCGCCTTGCAGATGCGCATCTTCTGCTTTCCTATCTTGACATTCAGGAACTGAAAAGGATTACCAATATCATGGGCCATCCAAGGGGCAAACAGGCCCGCAGAACGCAGTTCTATGAGGAAGAATTGCCGCGATTGCTTGAACTCGCTGGAAAACGCGCGGCTGCCTCTGCAGCCAAAAAACCTTGATAAAACAGCGGAACTTCACGCCAAATTCATTTAAATTCTTTGTTTTGCTGTTATTGCTTATGCCGAATTATTCAGATTTTTTTCCCTATGGGGAGTACAAGCCATTGCAGATTAATGCAATGGATTTTGTTTCGGAAATAGTGGAAAAAAAAGCAATCGGCCTTGTAGAGGCCTACTGCGGTTTCGGGAAAACAATTGCAACCTTTGCCCCAGTGCTTGCGGCAGGAAAAAAAATCCTTCTTCTCACTCCCACCTACTCTGCGAGAAACTCTGCAACGGCAGAGGCATTGAAAATAAACAAAATCAAGGGCAGGAAAATAAGGATTGCGGATCTTAGGGGAAAGCAGGTTATGTGCAAAAAGTTTTCAAAGGATTTTTTCAGCCACGAGGCCTGCATTAATGCAGTAAAATACAAAAAAGACTGCGAATACTATTTCAACACCTTTTCCCAGAACAGGATGCTTTCAAAAAAAGCAAATGCAATAATCGGATATATCCAGAACAATGTGACTGAAAAGCCGGAGAAATTTTTCGGTTCCGGGTTGATAGAAAAGGAGCCTATGTTTTTCCAGTCCTTCCAGAAGGCCTGCGACAAGGAAAACCTCTGTTCCTATGAAATAATGAAAAAAATGATTGAAGAAGCTGACATTGTAATCCTTGATTATTTCTGGTGCTTTACAGGCATTTTCCACATACTGCAGAAACTAATCAATCCGGAAGAATTTGTCCTGCTTGTGGACGAGGCGGACCTGCTTATTGACAGGCTGTATGACGATTACCAGGGCCAGCTTGGAATGCAGGGCCTTCAGAAGCTTTTCAGGCAGGCTGAACTCCTGTTTTCCAACGGGCATCTGCAGAAAACAGACCTTGATTTTCTTCAGGAATTCACCCTGTACTGCTCGGAATTTTTACAGAAAACAAATTCAGAAAAACCCCTTAAGCCGGCTGAACTGATTGATTTTTTTGCCGAAAAATTCCAAAGCTCCGCAAAAAAACAGGGCCTGGAGGGAAAGATTGGTTTTGAAACAATTGTCCGGAACCTTGCAACAGTGGCAGAAACAATTTCCGGTTCTGAAGAGTTTGAAAAGGCAAGCGCAAGGCCGGATTTTTTCCTTTCGCACCTTGAAAAAATCCGTGATTCCAGTGAATACCTGACTTTTGTTTCAAAGGCAAAAAACAGGGTAATAACAAAGCCCTTTGAAATAAGCAGGATTACTCTTGCAAACAACCTGACTCTTGCGGAAACACTTAAAAAATTCCAGAGCGCAATCCTTTTTTCAGCAACCCTTGGAGAACAGGCATTGTTTGAAAAAGAACTCGGCCTGGATGAGGAAACAAAAATCTTCAAGACAGCAAGCATGCCGCACAAAAACCTCCTTGTGCTTATTGATACGGAGCTTGACACCACTTACAGGGCCAGGGACAAGAACTTTTCAGAATACATTGAAAAAATAAATGCAATACGGCAGACAGACCCCTCTCTTTTGGTCAGCTGCTGCAATTCCTTTGAATCGGAAAAAATTCTCAAGGAGCTTCCTTCTTTTGAAAATGCAGAGGAATCTGAAAACCTTTCTCCAGAGCAGGGCTATGTCCTGAACATCAGGACAAAGCACGCGAGAAGCACCAACAAGGCAAGGCGCATAAGAAACTGCATGATAATAGGCCTGCCGCTCCCTGATTATTCCGATTTTTATTTCAAGCAGAGAAAAGAATATCTTGAAAAAAAGTACGGCAAAACAGAAGCGGGAAAGCTGATTAACAGGAAGGCAGTCCACACAGCAGTCCAGTTAATGGGCAGGATTACAAGGGATTTGACAAGCCCGAAAACAATTACCCTGGCAGACAGCCGTTATAAGAAAGATTTTTTTCTCGGAGATTTTTATTTCAAAAGCATTCCTGATTACCTCAAGCCGTACATAAAAACAGTGGACGGCACAAAAAGCCTCAAAATGGAAATAAGGGCCTTCTGGCAGAATTCAAAAACCAGTGATTATTGATTTTTTGCATGCCTTGCATATTTCCTGAAACCGCCCAGGGAGCGAAACCGGCCATATAACCACTATTGGGCATTGTTAAATTAAAGCCAATCTTTTTTTACCTGTTTTGCAGGCACTATTGGAGTATGAAGATAATTGATGCGCATGCCCATATGGTTTCAAAGGGAATTTTTGAAAGAATGAAAGAGCGCAGGGCATCTTTAAAAGGAAAATTCAGGCGCCAGAAACGCGTCAAAGAGGATTTTTCAAAAACAGTGAAGCAGAACACAGCTGCCTGGAAAAAAGCCGCGGAGGAAAACTGCCTTGAAAAAATTGTTTTCATGGCAACAATGCCATTTGAAAGGGACTTTTTGGAATTCATTAAAAGCTCCAAAAAATTTGTGGGAATCGCAACCCTGAACCCGCTTCTGGAAAACGCAAAGGAAACGCTTGAAACTGAAACAGGCAGCGGCTTTAAGGGAATAAAACTCTATCCCGTTTCAGGCGCGTTCCGCCTGAACGACAAAAAAGCCGAATGGCTTTATGAGTTTGCCGCGCGGAAAAAGCTTCCGATAGTGATTCATTCCGGAGTCACGCTTGGTTATTATTCTGATTTGAATTTCGGAAACCCCCTTGAAATAGATTCCGTTGCAAGGGGCTTTCCGGAGGTAAAATTTGTTTTTGCGCATTTCGGAACAACTTTTTTCCGCGAAACCCTGATGCTTGCCTATTCAAGGGAAAACGTGCTTGTCGACACTTCAGGCAGGAACGGCTGGATAAATTTCCTGCCATACAAATTTTCTCTCAAAGAGGTTTTTGAAAAAAGCCTTGAAATTTTCGGTTCAGGGAGAATTTTGTTCGGGACAGACACAAGGATTTTTCCCGAAGGGTATAGAAAAGGAGTCCTTGAAGAACAGCTTGGAATTGTTAAAGGGCTGGGCCTGAACGATTCCGAAATAAGCAAAATTTTTTATTCCAATGCAAAAAGAATTTTTAAAATCTGACATTTTTAATGTTTTAAAATACTTTCTTATGCTTGTTTTTTGAGTGATTTGTTTGCCGATTGCGGAAAAAACCTGGTCAAAGGAAATGGAACAGCCTATTTTTGAGGCATGGAAGAAAAAAAACCTTTACAAATTCAACCCTTCCTCGAAAAAAAAGGTTTTTTCAATAGACACTCCCCCGCCCTATGTAAACACTCCGATTCATATCGGCCAGGCAACAACCTATGTCCTTATGGATTTTTTTGCGAGATACAAGCGCATGCAGGGCTTTGAGGTTCTCTTTCCGCTCGGCCTGGACAGGAACGGCCTGCCGATTGAAATGGCTGCAGAAAAACGCTTCAAAATAAAACTCAACGAGGTTTCAAGGGAGGATTTTATTGCAAAATGCAGGCAGGTCCTAGAAGAAAGCAGCACAGAATCAATCGACTCTTTCTTAAAGCTGGGCATTGGCTTTAATGCATGGGAAAAAGGCGTGGAAATAGGCGCAATGTACCTTACTGATTCTCCGGAATACAGGGCTCTGACACAGGGCACTTTTATTGACCTTTATGAAAAAGGCCTGATTTACCAGTCTGACAGGATAACAAATTATTGTCCGGGCTGCAGGACAACTCTTGCGGATTCAGAAGTCGAGTATGCAGACCTGCCGTCCAAATTCAATGACATTATTTTCAAAATAAAGGAAACAGGCGAACAGATAATAATCGGGACTACAAGGCCCGAGCTTGTCTGCACCTGCGGAATGGTTATTTTCAATCCCGAAGACGAAAGATACAGGCACCTGGACGGAAAAACAGCAATAACCCCGATTTTTGGAAAAGAAGTCAGGATAAAGGCCCATCCCCTGGCGGAAATTGAGAAAGGGACTGGCATTGTAATGATGTGCTCTGCAGGCGACCTTTCAGATATACGCTTTTTCAGGGAAATGAACCTTCAGCCTGTTATTGCAATCGGCGCGGACGGAAAAATGAACAAAAACGCGGGTTTTTTAGAGGGCCTGCATGTGCGCGAAGCAAGGAAAAAAATGATTGAAGAGCTTCAGGAAAAAGGCCTGCTTGTAGGCCAGAAAGATGTTACACACAGAACTCCAATCTGCGAGCGCAGCAAGGATGAAATTGAATTTATTTCAATGCAGGAATTTTATTTGAAGCAGATTGATTACAAGCCAAAAATGAAAGAGCTTGCGAAAAAAATAAATTTTTTTTCCCCCCAGAGCAGGCAGATTCTCCTGGACTGGATTGATGCTGTTTCAATTGACTGGCCGATTTCAAGGAGAAGGTATTATGCAACGGAAATCCCGATGTGGTACTGCAAAAAATGCGGAAAAGAAATTCTTCCTCCAAAAGGGAAATATTGCCAGCCCTGGAGAGAACCGCCCCCAATAAAAAAATGCCCGAAATGCGGCGGAACAGAGTTCAAAGGCGAGGAAAGGGTTTTTGACACCTGGTTTGATTCCTCAATAAGCCCGCTTTACATTCTGGGCTATGAAAGGAACCCTGCTTTTTTCAAAAAGGCCTTTCCCTGCTCCCTGAGGCCGCAGGGAAAAGAAATTGTCCGCACCTGGCTTTATTACACTGTTTTGAAGTGCTATCATCTGACGGGAAAATGCGTTTTCAGCGATGCCTGGATTAATTACCACATTGTTGACGACAAGGGCATCAAGATGTCGAAATCAAAAGGGAACATGATTGACCCGCATGATGTACTGGAACAATTTGGGGCAGAGCCTTTCAGGTTGTGGAGCGCGATTGAAGGGGACCTGACAAAAACTGATTTCAGGTGCAGCTTTGAAAGAATACAGGGCGCACAGAAAACTCTTGTAAAGCTCTGGAACATTGCAAGGTTTATTTCTTCCTTTCCAAGGCCCAAAAAAACGGCAAAAATAAAGCTCCGCGAGATTGACAAATGGGTTCTGCAGGAAATCAATGAAATAATCGGATTCACGCAGAAGCAGTACAATGAATATGACTTTCACGGCCCTGCAACAAAAATCAAGAACTTTTTATGGGAAACATTCGCTTCGCATTACCTTGAGATGGCGAAAAGCCGTGCTTACAACGACAAGAAGGCCTTTTCAAAGGAAGAACAGGATGCGGCAATCTTCACTCTTTACGAGTGCCTTGAAAAAACCCTCCTTGTGCTTGCGCCAATTCTTCCCATGGTCACTTTCAAAATCTACGGGGATTTGAACAACGGAAAAGACATTCACTTTGAGGCATTTCCAAAACTGGGAAAAGCTGAAAAAATTCCTTTCTCCGGGCAGGAACTTGCGGACCTGAACAGCCTGATTTGGAAAACAAAAAAAGAGGCAGGAAAAGGCCTGCGCGATCAGCTTTCAGAGCTTGCGCTTGAAAAAAAATTCTCCGGCATTGCAAAAGATTTGCAGGAAATGCACAATGCGCAGAAGCTTTCCTTTGGAGAAAAAACAGAAATAAAAATTTAAGGCACGAAAACAGCCGCAGCAATCACTGTTACCCAGTCAGTCCCTTTTGTCCCGATGCTTGACTGCGTGCAGTTATGGGTTTTCACTATTTTTCCGCTTATTTTGAAGTACTGCTCTTTTTCCTTCCATTCAACAGCATTAGGGGCTTCTATTCCGATTGTGCTTGCAAGCATGCTTGCGGCAAGGTCCTCGGCATACTCCCCTGCGCACTGGTCTGTCTGGCCGAAGGAATGGTGCTCTGAAATATAACCGTGCTGGTTTTTGTCCGAGGGTTCCGCCATTCCGACAGAGGCAGCCATCAGCCTGTTGGGTTCGTTGCTTTCATTCCTGCTCATTACGCAGAAAACAATCTGGCCCGGCTTCAGTTCTGCGAGGCCCTTGTTTTTTGAAACAATGTCGCAGTTGGGCGGAAGAATGCTTGAAACAGTCACAAGATTGAATTTTTCAATTCCCGCATCGCGCAAAGCCATTTCAAAGCTCGCGAGCTTTTCCGTATGAATTCCTACGCCGTTTGTAAAAAAAACCTTTTTCGGCACGAAAGATTCCATTTCAAACACTCCATTTTATTCTTAATTTGTTTTTCTAAATTCTTTTCCTTGGGCTTTTGCTTTTTTTCCAAGTTCTTCTTCTATTTCCATTAGCCTGTTGTATTTGCAGACTCTTTCCCCTCTGGATGGGCCGACTTTGATAAATCCGCTGTTCACTGCAACTGCAAGGTCAACCATTGAAGTGTCGTTTGTTTCCCCGCCGCCCCTGTGGGAAATTACTGTCATCCATTTGTTTTTTCTTGCAAGCATGCAGGTTTCAACTGTTTCGCTAAGGCTGCCAATCTGATTCAGTTTTATCAGTATTGCATTGCCGCATTTTGTGTCAATCGCTTTTTTCAGCCTGCCGGGGTTTGTCACTGTCAAATCATCGGTTATAATGGCAACTTTTTCTCCTACGGCTGCGTTCAGCTTTGGCCAGTTTTCCCAGTCATCTTCATGCAATGTATCTTCAATCGTGATTATTGGGTATTTTTCAATCCAATCCTTGAAAATTTCAATCATTTCTTCTGAAGAGCAGCTCCTGCCTTCTTTTGCCAGCTGGTATTTTCCATCCTCAAAAAGCTCTGAAACAGCAGGATCAAGGGAAATTCCAACATCTTCGCCTGCTTTGTATCCTGCCTTTTCAATTGCCTCAAGCATTAATTTCATTGGAGTTTCATTGTTCTCCAGCCCGCTCGGCGCAAAAGCACCTTCATTTCCCACATTGACTGAAAAGCCCTTTTCTTTCAGGACTTTTTTCAGGGTCAGATAAATTTCTATTCCGCATCGCACATTTTCCTTTACAGAACCCCTGCCAATTGGAGAAATCATGTATTCCTGGAAATCAGTTGACTGGTCAGCGTGCTGCCCGCCCTCTATTACAACCATCATTGGGTTTGGCAGCCTGTAATCCTTTATTTTCAAGTCAAAAGCTTCCCGGATATATTCATAAAGGGGCATTTTTTTTTCATTTGCCATTGCATTTGCAACAGCAACAGAAACAGCGAGAATCGCGTTTGCGCCCAGGTTTTTCTTGTTTTCAGTGCCATCAAGCTCAATCATTTTTTTGTCAATTTCTTTCTGCTTTGAAGCATCCATTCCAATTACTTTCGGGGCAATTTTTTTGTTTATGTTCTCAACGGCTTTGAGCATTCCCTTTCCCAAAAACCTGTTTTTGTCCCCGTCTAAAAGGACAAAGGCCTCGTGAATTCCCGCAGATGCTCCGTAAGGCACGGAAAAAGAGCCCTGTGCTCCGCTTTTCAATTTAACAACAACTTCAATTGACGGCGTAGAACCGCTGCTCAATATTTCCCTTCCCTTTACTTCCAGAATCTTGCTCACCAAAACCACCCCGATAAAACAGATGCCTTGAAATTACTGTTCTTATTTTAGAAAAAAACAATTAATAAATGTGATTATTCAAGTTTTTTTGCCTGCTCTTCTTTCTCTTTTTTCCTTTCTATTACAACGCGTTTTATTTCAGGCAGGTCCATTAATTCCTGCTTCAGGGAAAGCAGCACGGCTGTTTCCATAAAAGAATAATCCGGTTTTGGAAACTTGCCGAGCAGCAATTTCTGGATGTCATCCCAGTTCCGCCTTATGTAAATCATGCTTTTAATTATCTCCTTTCTCTTTTTGTTTTTTTCCGAGAAAGCCTCTTTCAGGAGCGCGCAATCTATTTGCCCGAATTTCCAGAGGTAATAAGCATCAAACATCAAATCGTGCCCGACAAAAATCGTTTCTTCCTTTGAAATCCCCCTCTTTGAAATTTCCTTTTCAATCAGGATTTTTTTGAAGAACTCGTCCTGGAAAAAGGCGTCCTGCGAAAGCTTTTTCAGGTGCACTTCCCTGTCAAAGGTTTCCTTGCCCTCTATATAATCCGGTTCCACAAAAAAGAAATTTTCTTCGCAGTAGTATTTTTCAATGCAGGATTCCTTCAGCTTTTTCATTCCGGCCTCTTTGGTGTAGCCTGAAACAACTCCCCAGAAAAAGTTTTTCGAGTTCTTTTTTATTTTTTCAAGGTTATGAATTATTTTTTCCACTTCTTTTTTATCCACTTTCCTGTCAATAAGGCCGGGAATAAGTATGTCATCCAGCCCGAAAAAAATCGCCTTTTTTTTAAGCTGGTTTTCCGAAAGCATGTAAAAACTCTTTTTTGAAACCTTTTTTAAACAAAGTGCATAATAAGACTAATAGGTGTTTTTTTGCCTAGGTATGTTGGAAACAGGCCTGAAAAGGAACTTCTGTTTCGCAGTGCAAAAAGGCAGGCATGCCTGAAAAAAATGAATGATTCGGGAAATCCCGTTGACGGGACTTATTCCAGAATAGCAAGGTTTGCAAAAAAAATTTCTGAATCTGGGCTGCGGCGCGGGGAAAAACTTGCGGAGTTTCGCAAATGGGCGGAACTGCTTGCAGACCATTTGATTCTGCGCATAAGGCAGGGCGATGCAGGCCTTGCCAAAGGGCTCGAATCGGAAAGGCAGAAAATGGTGGAAGAAATACTTGCTTCCTGGAGAAAGGAATTCAAAATTTGACTTGATTCTTATGAAAGATTCTGAATTGGTTGTTTTTTCTGGAACTTCAAATCCAGGGCTTGCAAAAAGCATTGCTGATTGCCTGAAAACAGGCCTCGGCAGGATTGAAATAAAGAGATTTGCAGACGGGGAAAAATACGTGCGCTTTCTGGAGAACATACGCGGAAAAGATGTTTTCCTGATTCAGGGAACAAGCAATCCTGTCAATGAAAACCTCATGGAACTGCTGGTAATGATTGACGCGGCAAGGCGCTCGTCTGCTGCGCGCATCACCGCAGTAATGCCCTATTTTGGATATGCGCGCCAGGACAGGAAGGCTGCAAGCAGGGAACCAATAACAGCGAAGCTTGTTGCAAGCATTATTTCAAAGGCAGGCGCAGACAGGGTAATAACACTTGACCTGCATTCAGGCCAGATTCAGGGTTTTTTTGACATTCCGCTTGACAACCTGACTGCATCAATGATGCTGATGGATTACATAAAGCACAAAAATTTGGACAATCTTCTTGTTGTAGCGCCGGATGCAGGGGCTGCAAAAAATTCCACTAAAATTGCGGAAAAGCTCGGGACAGAGCTTGCAATTGTGAACAAGAAAAGGGCAAAGCATAATGAGGCAGAGGCAGCGCACATAATCGGGGAAGTGGAAGGCAGGAACTGCGTGCTTTTTGACGACATGATTGACACTGCGGGAACAATCTGCGGAGTGGCTGAAGCGATTAAAAAAGCGGGCGCAAAAGAAATAATGGTGTGCGCTTCCCACGGCTTGTTTTCAGGGCAGGCTCTTGAAAGGATTTCAAAAGCGCCGATTTCAGAGGTAATTGTAACAGACAGCATTCCCCAGGAAGCCCACCAGAAAGCGCTTGGAAAAATAAAGGTTGTTTCAATTGCAGACCTTGTCTGCGAGGCAATAAAAAGAACGCATCAGAACGAAAGCATAAGCTGCTTATTTGAATAAAAATTATTGCCTTTTTTTGACCTGTGTTATTGTGTACTCCCTGCCGAACTTGTCTTTCAGGCTATGGAGTGTTATAATTGGATTTTCACTTTTCATTAATTCTTCGACTTCTGCTTTTAGCAGGAATCTGCTGCTCCGCCCTTCTTCGATAAGCAATAAGCCATGCCGGCTTTGAATTGCCTGTTCGACAAATTTTTTTCCGAGCGGCATAGGGTCGAAGGATATTACGCAACTGGCTTCACTAGTAATAAAAGGCAGGTTTTCTCCGTCAGCCCTAATACTTCGCAGACCTTTCCTTTGCGCCCTTGCAACCCAATCCGGATGCAAATCAGTGAAAATCAGTTTGTATCCTGCTCTTGCAAGTTTCAATGCGAGTTTTCCAGTGTAGCCCTCAACAACAAGCATCGGCTTTTGTCCAGTTTCTTTTGGAGAAATCCCGAGCTTTTCCAGGCCAGCTCTCAAATCAGATGCAGTTAATCTCAGGAAAAGCTGTGCATTTGTTCCAGCCCACCGGTTTTTTACCTCGACAAGCTTGGCTTTGTCTGCCCTTATTTTTTTCATGTCAGAGGCGATTTTTTT
>JAQTPU010000088.1 GCA_028712575.1 Candidatus Iainarchaeum sp. | reverse complement strand
AAAGGCGGCACGATTGCAATTGCGAATTACACAATTATAAATGAGGGCACAAAAAAGGAATTCGAAAAACAGCTTGAAAAAATTTTGAAAAAAATCGGTTAGCATTTTTATGGCAAGAAGAAAAGAGCCTGCGAGAGGCCAGTTATTCCTTGAATTCTGCAAGCCTGTTAAAAGGCAAAATTCCGCAATTAAGGCTGCACAGACAAGAATGGCAAAATTCAGGCAAAACCTTGCAGTTCTTGAAACGGGAATACGCAAAAAATATGGAAACAATGCCCCTGGTGCAAACACAGAGCGAAGCATTATTCTGGAAAGATTAGAAGCCATTCCAAAAAGCAGGCAAAACTTCCCAAAAGCCCTGGAACTGAAAGCGGCCGCAAAGGTTCTTCTTGAAATAGTTGTGGCTGACCAGAAGGCGCATGAACAGGCCCTTCTGGCGCAGCGTGAAAAAAAATAAAAAATTAAAAAGAAACTGTTTACAAAAAGTTACGGTTTCTTTCTTTTAGGCAACTTGCACTTTCCTTTCTTTTTAGAAAAAAAAAAGAAAGGGCAGTTACATTTCCATGTCTCCCATTCCGCCCATTCCAGGCGGCATTCCGCCCGGAGGCATTCCGGGCTTCTTGCTTGTACCAGCAATTATGTCGTCAATGCGCAGGAGCATTTCAGCAACTTCTGTTCCCGATGTAATTGCCTGGGTTTTTACTGAAAGCGGTTCCACTACATTCAACGGCTTCATGTCCCCGATTTTTGAATTGAAGACATCAACACCGATGCTTTTTCCTGTTGCAGGCTTGTGCTTTGACCTCAAATTCACCAATGTTTCCAATGGATCCATTCCGGCTGTTTCGGCAAGAGTGCGGGGAATTTCCTCAAGAGTGGAGGCAAAGGCTTCTATTGCCAGCTGCTCTTTTCCGCCTATTGTCTGTGCATATTCCCTTAACCTCACTGCCATTTCCATTTCAGGGCTGCCGCCGCCGTAAACAATTTTTCCGTCCCTGACAGCAGTTGCAGTTGCCATCAAAGCATCGTGGATTGCCCTTTCAGCCTCTTCAACAACATGCTCTGACCCGCCTCTTAAAAGCATTGAAACGCTTTTCGGGTTTTTGCATCCTTCAACAAAAACCATTGCGTCCCCTGTTATTTTCTTTTCCTGGACAAGGTCTGCTTTTCCAAGGTCTTTTTCTGTAAGGTCCTGTATCCTTGAAACAATTTTTGCACCAGTTGCCCTTGCGAGAGCCTCCATGTCTGACTGCTTTACCCTGCGGATTGCGGCAATTCCTTCTTTTGCAAGGAAGTGCTGTGCAACATCATCGATTCCTTTCTGGCAGATTAAGACATTTGCACCGCTCTTCTTTACTGTTTCAACCATTTTTTTGAGCATTTCCTCTTCCTTGTCCAAAAAAGCCTGCAGCTGGTCCGGCGAAGAAATCTCGACTTTTGTGTCTGTTTCAGGGCCTTTTATTTCAAGTGCCGCATCAACAAGTGCGATTTTTGCTGCCTTGATTTTTTTTGGCATTCCGTTATGGACAATTTCCTTGTCAATGATTATTCCCTGAACAAGCTCGCTTTCTGAAAGCGATGCTCCCTGTTTTTTTTCGACTTTTACATTGTCAATGTCGATTTTTGTTTTTCCGTCTTCTTCTTCGGCTATCTGGGAAATTGCCTTTACAACAAGGTCTGCAAGCTCTTCGACTGATTCTGCAGCCTTTCCGGTCATCGAGGTTAAGGCAATGTTTCTAAGAATTTTTGTGTCTTTTGAAGAAATCGGCTCCGCAATTCCCGAAACAATTTCCTTTGCCTTTTTTGCCGCTAATCTATAACCCTTGATAATAATGCTAGGATGGATTTCATCATCCAACAGTTCTTCGGCATTCTTCAGAAGAGTTCCGCCGATTACAACCGCTGTTGTTGTCCCGTCGCCAACTTCCTGGTCCTGGGTTTTTGCAATTTCAACCATCATCTTCCCTGCGGGATGCTCAATACTCATTTCGCCGAGAATGGTTGCACCATCATTTGAGATAGTAATGTCGCCAAGTTCATCGACAATCATTTTGTCCATTCCCTTCGGACCCAAAGTGCTCTTTACTGCATTGGCAACTGCCTTTGCAATCAAAATGTTTATTCTCTGCGCGTCCCTTCCTCTAGTCCTCTTGCTCCCTTCAGGAAGAAAAACAACCTGCTGATTATTATTGTCTGCCATAAAACTCACTCCTCCAAAACCAATTTTTTGATTGATTATAAGTTCAAATTTATTTGCTTTGCTTAATTGAATAATTCAATTAAAAATAGGCTAAAATATTGATGGATATGAATGTTTAAAAACCTTTGGAGGCCGTAGTATTTTACTACATTTCTTGGGATTTGTGGCTTACTTCTTATTGCTCTTTTTCTGGCGAACTTCAATCAATTCAAGTATCAAATCGTCGTAAGACTGGTTTTTTCGACCCATTTCAACAAGCTTATCCCTTGTGGATTTTTTTAGTTCAATTGTAGTGTATCCCTCTCGAGTCGGCATTTTCTCATCCTGACCGCACAGCACGGCCTGCAGCTATTTTTACTATGATAACTATAGCTTATAAGGCTTTCTCCCGCGCGTTTTTGGCCAAAAGATTAGGGGAAACCCACTCTGACATGGCCTGGGCAAACCTTTATAATTGAGTCAAATTGTCTAATTCTTTTGTCAGCTCTTTTAACAGAGCAAAGCAAAAAATTTGATGTGAGGAGATTCTTATGAAAATAATTGAGAAGGAAATTCATTCTCTTTCTAACGGCGCTATTTTTGCAAGATTACAGGTGCTTGGAAAAAGAGGAGAAAAAATAAGTTTGGAAGAACTTGGAATAAAAAATAAGATTCTTGTTTTTTATCACGAGGCCCCAAAAAACCCAATAGACTGCACACACTTTCCAAGCGAAAACACAATCGAATTAGGCGGTTCTGTAAATGAAACAAAGCGGAGCTTATACTTGATTTTTGGCAACACTTGAAACAAACATTGAGAAGAGTTGATGAGAATGAGAACAAAACTGATTTTGAAAAATGGCTACAAATTCCAAGGCACAATTCTTGAAGAAACAGTTACTGAACTAATTATTTCAGAAATAAAACTCGGCCATACAAAAATTGCCAAATCAAGCATAGCTGTTAGAAGCGACAGTGATTTTTGATGAAATTTGAGAGAAGAATAATTGGTTTCAACACAACAGTTGAAGAAGAAATTCCTGATGACATTTTTGCTTTTTTATCACACCCAGAATTTTTTAACATTATTTGCGAACAAGAATTATCAAAAAAAATTGAAGGCGAACAAGACGCAATCCAAACAATAGCATTAGTCGGTTTCGGCGGCAGGCTTGTTCAAAACTGCGAACCAACAAGCACAAACCTACTAGTAAACTCTGCTTCTGGCTCCGGCAAAGACTGGATATGCAAAAACACACTTTCAATCTTACCAAAAGAAATTTACATCAAAAGAACCCGCATCTCCCCCACAGTATTCAACTATTGGCACAACTCAAAATTCGAACCAGACTGGACCTGGAACGAAAAAGTCTTCTATTTGGAAGACATTAGCAACCCAGTCTTGAACTCAGACGTCTTCAAAGTAATGGCCTCAGGCGGATCAGTCTCAACAATAACAATAAACCAATACGCAGTAGACATTGAAATAAAAGGCAAACCAGTAATGATAACAACAACAGCAGCTGCAACACCAAACCCCGAACTAATCCGCAGATTTCCAATTGTTTCACTCGACGAAAGCATTGACCAAACAAAAGCAATAATAAAAAAACAAGCAAAATTCGCAGTACAAGGAAAAACCACAGAACACAACCCAAAAATAAAAGAAGCACTAGGATACTTGCAAACAATAAAAGTAAAAATTCCATTTGCAGAAATACTCCCAGAACTAATTCCCTCAAACCACATAATAATGCGAACAAACTTTCCAAGACTATTAGACTACATAAAATTCTCCTGCGCACTATTCCAATTCCAAAGAAAACAAGACAACGAAGGATACTTTTTAGCAACTGGACAAGACTACGAATACGCAAGAAAAGCAATCCAAAAAATAACAGGCAGCGGAATAATCTCCCTAACAAA
>JAQTPU010000006.1 GCA_028712575.1 Candidatus Iainarchaeum sp. | reverse complement strand
AAGAAATATTTGTCCCGTTCAGAGCCCTGACAGTAATCCGCCTGCTTCCACGGACTGCTTCAAAAGTTTTTCTTGTAAAAGCCAGAACCTTGTTCGGCCTTCCTGTAAGAATGCCCCTTGTTGCTTGTGGATTCAGGCCGTACATCATTGCAAGCCTTGTGCCTTTTTTTCTTTTATGGCCTTTTTCAGCCTGTTCAACAACAGCATTCGCCTTTTCTTCATGAATATTTCTCGGGTCGTTTGCTGCAAAAACAACAGCATGCCTGTTTGAAGCCCGCATAATGCGCCTTTTTTCAATTGGATTGAGTTTTCCCGAACCATTTCTTGAGGTTAATTTCCACGCCTCTGCCCTAAGCCCGCGCCTCTGAAATTCATGCATAACAGCCCTGCTGAATTTTGCATTTGCCCTGTCAAAAAAAACACCCGCTGTCTTTACAGGCCTAATTGTTTTGTAGCCAGTCTCTCCCCGGGATCTTGTCCTTGCAAGGTGCTTTACAACCTGGTAAGCGGCGAAGCCCTCTGGGTTTCTTCTAACTGCATCTGCACGCTTTGCCAAAAGCACTCTTCTTTTCCTTGCCCAATGCCCCGAAGCCATGACAAATTATTGCTTTTAGCTTATTTTAATTGTTGCTGTTTTGCAACAATAATTATTTATTCTCTGAATCAGTATTATCTGCATGAAGGTTTATGCAATCGGCGACATCTGCCTTGACGTTTTGTGCAGCATCAGGGAACGCGCTGCCCTTGGAGAGGAAAAGCACATCCACAACCTGGTTTTTTCCCTGGGCGGGAATGCGGCAAACTTTGCTTTTGCTGCTGCAAAGCTCGGCCTTGATGTTGAACTGTTCAGTGCGATAGGAAATGATTTTGCAACCGGCTTTTTGAAAAAGTCCCTGAAAGGGGCTGGAGTAAAATCAAGCATGAAACCCCATCCAATGCAGAATTCCTATTCAATCCACATGATTGAAAAAAACGGCCAGCGTTTTTCCTATTCGACAAAAGGGCCTCTTGAAAAGCTTTCTTCGGGAGAAATTGAAAAAAAGCTCCTGCCGAGGCTTAAGCAGGGCGACATTGTTTTTTTCGGGGGCTATTTCCATATTCTCGAACTGCACAAAGGCTTTTCCCCCTTGTTGAAAAAAATCAAAAGCAAAGGCTGCTTGATTGCCTTTGATTTGTGCTTTGATGAATACGGCGAATGGAAAATCCTTGATTTTGCAGAGGAAATCGATTTTTTGTTTATGAACGAGATTGAACTGGGGCAGTTGACAAAAAAATCATCTGAAAAAGAAGCGATAAAACTGCTTTTCAAAAAAGGCGCTTCGAACATTATCCTCAAAAAAGGCCCTAATGGAAGCGAATTCTTTTCGCACTGCGCTTCTTTCAGGGAAAAAGCGCCAAGAGTGAAGGCAGCAGACACAACGGGTGCAGGTGACATTTTTAATGCCGCCTTTCTGAAGGCCTTTATCGAGGGAAAAGATGCAAAGGCATGCCTGAAGTTTGCCAATTTTGTCGCCTCTGCAAAAGTTGCAAGGCACGGCCTCTTTGTCCCCTCGCAAAGAATTTTAAAGCAGAAACTTCATAATTAACCTTATTGGTGGTAATTTGGAATTAATTGAAAAAGCAAGGCAGGAAGCATTGAAAACAGTCAGAAGATGCATAACGCCGAACGGTTTGTTCGCTTCAGGCACTTCAAGGGGATACACTTCTGTCTGGGCAAGGGACAGCATGATAACCCTGATCGGGGCATGCAATGAAAAAGACCCGGCTGTAAAAAAAGGCTTTGCATCCACTCTTGAAACCCTTGCAAGGCACCAGAGTTTTCACGGCCAGATTCCGAACTGCGTTGATTTGTTCGACAAAAAA
The DNA here is from genome assembly GCA_028712575.1 of Candidatus Iainarchaeum sp. Classification (GTDB taxonomy): domain Archaea; phylum Iainarchaeota; class Iainarchaeia; order Iainarchaeales; genus JAGVNX01. Next base: position 15,655 of record JAQTPU010000006.1, on the reverse strand, counting down.
AGGCATCCCCAGGTCACTTTTGCCACTCTGGATTCAAGCAACTGGTTCCTGCTCGGCGAAAAGGCCTTTTCAGACGCTTACAAGGACAACAGCCTTGCCAGAAAGCACAAAAGAAACATTGCAAGGGCATTCATCTGGCTTGATTTTCAGGATGCGGGAGAAGACGGCCTGCCTGAACAGCAGCCCACAAGCGACTGGCAGGATGCCTTTCCGCACAATTATGCGCATGTCCTCAATACGCAGGCGCTTTATTACGGCGCATTGAAAAATTTTGGAAAAAATAAAAAAGCAAAAATTGTAAAGGAACTTGTAAACAACGGGGTAAGAATTCCTTCCCTTTTCGACCATCACTCGGGCTTTTTTGCGCCTTATGTCTGGAAAGACCATGCGGGCATTATTGAAAAGGGGGACTGGTTCGATTCTCTTGCAAACAGCCTTGCAATAACAATGGGGCTTGCGGAAACCCAGCATGCAGAAAGGGTTTTGGACCATGTGGAAAAATTCAAAATCAACCGCCCCTATCCCATAAAATCGATTTTTCCGCCGATTACAAAAAAATCAAGGTTCTGGCACGATTACTTTGTAAAATGCGATGCGCGCGAACCATTCCATTACCTCAATGGGGGAATCTGGCCGATGATTGGCGGTTTTTATGTTGCAGCTCTTGTAAAGCAGAAACGCTTTGAAAGGGCGGAAGAAGAGCTTGAAAAGCTTGCAAAAGCAAACAAAGCAGGAAAAGAAAAAGAATGGGAATTCAACGAATGGCTGGACGGAAAAACAGGAAAACCAATGGGCGGAATCTACCAGGCATGGAGCGCAGGCTCATACTTGTTTGCCTACCACGCAGTAAAGAAAAAGAAAATCCCTTTTTTTGAATGACCCTTTGCTTAAGCCCGATTGTTTTAAATATATGAAAAATAATTATACAATGGCCCGAATGATTCCCAAAAAATATTTTTTGTATTGCATTATTCTGATTCTTTTGCTGATTCTGGTTTCTGGCTGTGTTGAGCTTCCCGGTGGATTTGGCAGCCGGGATGGAAACCAGGCAAATGCGTCAATTAATTTTCCCGATGAAGGAACAGGCACTGGCGGAGATGATGGGGAAACTTCAGGCGGAAGCGGAGGAAGTTCGGGAACAAGCGGTGGAACAGGCAGTTCTGGCAGTGGAGGCAGTCAGGGTTCGGGCACTGGGGGCGGAACAAGCGGTGGAACAGGCAGTTCTGGCAGTGGAGGCAGTCAGGGTTCGGGTTCAGATTCAGGCGGCACATCTGGAAATGAAGGCACAGAACCTGCTCTTGATGCTGAACAGGCAAGGCAAACAATTGAAATTACTTTGTCGGTTGAAAATCCGCCAGTCAGAAGCCTTGTTTCTGCACTGGAAATTGCCCAGCAGGCCGGATTGGCCAAAGAAGAGGAGGCTGTTTATAAAAAACTTATTGCTGTTGTCCAGAAGTCAATTGATAATACCTTAAACAATCCGAATTCAAGCATCAGGGAATTGCTTGAAGCAGTGGAATTGTCCCAGCAGTGGGGCTTGGGGGACAAGGAAATAATGGACAAAGTAGTTCCAAAAATAAGGATTGCACTTCAAGCAAGGCTTAATAATTCAGATTTCTGCGACAAGCAGGTTCTGAAAATTGCAGAGATTGCAGAGCAGCTTGGAATAAATGATATTGCAGCCCAGGCCAAACAAAAAGCAGCTTCGTCCGGATGCACTGATTTTTATTACCTCAAAGAATACAAATCAGAAAATACCACTGAAACAACAGAGGGCACTGTTGAGGGCTATTTTGAGGAATTGCTGCCCTTCGGCCTTGTTGACCCGATTACAAGAACCTACGGCATCAAGGACGGAAAGCTCAAATGGAGCTATGATTACTTGGATAAGCAGAGATGCGCAACAACCACAAAAACAGGCGGCGGAACCGAAGAGCTGAGCGAAATGGAAGGCCAGCTTTTTGTCGAGCAAAACGGAAAATTTAATTTTATGGCATACAAATATATTGAAATAACTGTTAAAGTCACTCCCTCAGGAAGCCCCGACTGCGAGGGCGAAGAAGTCCAATCAGACAGCTACAAAGAGCAGACAAACATAATGGTTGGCGTGGCAGACGAAACAGACAACCCCAATTACCTGCAAGGCGAAAAAACAGAAACAGAAAATCTGGAAACAACAAAAACAGAATGGACAATTAAAATTCCATAATTGCTGGTTAATCCAGATTCAATTTTTTTTGTATCAAATCGTGCATATGCCTTGCAACCGTTTTGTATGCAAATTTTTCAACTGCCCATTTTCTGGCTTCTTTTCCCATTTTTTCGCTCTGCTTGTCATCAGTAAGAAGCTTCAATAAAAATTCCGCAATTTCCTCGTGATCAGCCCTGTAAGCGAATGTTTTGGGTTCAGGGAACTGCACCATCATTTTTTTCGGATAACCCATCCAGGCATAACCCCATTCCTGGGTAAGTTTCACTTCTTCAGAAACTTTTGCAAGAAAGCCTGTTTTGTTATGCACAATAGTGTCCCTGAAAGCCATTGCATCAGTTGCAATGACGGGCTTTCCGCAGGCCTCTGCTTCCACCTGAATCATTCCAAATCCCTCAAGCCTGCTTGGCGCAGCATAAACATCGCAGCAATTAATAAGATAAGGCATGAAATCATTTGAACAGCCGTGGTCCAAAAAAACAATTTTTTCCTTGGGCAGCCCAAGCTCCTCAATCAAGGCCATTTCAAATCGTCTATGGTCTGAAGCGCTCGGGCTCGGCCATGCCTTGCCCACATATTTCCAATTCGTGAATTCCTTGTTTACAATTGCCAATGCTTTCAATACTTCCTGAAAGCCCTTGCTTGTAGTGTCCCCGCCCGCAGTCAAAATCATTTTTTCCCCGGGTTTCACGCCAATCATTTCCCGCAGGCCCGCAACCAAAGAGTCTGTTTTAGGCAGGGGCTTGAAAAGTTCAGTGTCAATTCCAATGGGCATTACCTCGATATTTTTTCCGCTCATGCCGTCGCGCATATAAGTTTCCTTTACCCAACGGCTTGTGGCGACAACTAGCGGCAGTTCCTCAAGCTCTTTCTGGTAATTTGCAACCCAGCCGTCTGCAACAAACCAGGGAACAGGAGTGACACCGAATTTTTTCGGGTTATTTACAAGATGGGGCGTGTTTCCCCAGAATCCTACGCCGATTGCAACATCCGGCTTGTATGTTTTGTATAACCATTCCTTCTGGAATTCAGAGCGCGCATTGCAGGGCATTGCGTCAAAGCCGTTTTCTTTCAGGCCCAAGTACAAGTAATGCCCCTGAAGGCTTAATCCGTCGGGCTGGGGCGGATACTCGTACAAAACAAGGCTTTTCATTCAGTCACAACGCATAATTGTTTATCCAGTGTTTTGGCTTTCTTTCTTTTGGCAACTTACATTTTCTTTCTTTTTCAAAGAAAGAAAAGGCAGATTCGTACAAAACAAGGCTTTTCATAAAACGTCACTCTTCGAAATTTATCTCCAGAAAGGCCTCTGTTGCAGTGCAATACTGCACATCAGGGCTATCATGGGCATAACCATATATTTCAGCCACAATCTTTTTCTTGCTTTCCAGTTCTTCCCTTGAAAGGATAATCCGCATTGAAGCGTTTTTTTCAGGCACCAGCTTTGTATCCGAAATTTTTTTGTATGCAAAAAAAAACAATTTTTTGCATTTTAATTTTCCATTATTCGCAAGCGCAAGCACTGCCTTGTGCGTGTCCTTGTGCCTTATGTGCCCGTACTCCCCGTTGCCTCCGTGGGTAAAAACAAAATCAAACTCTTTTTCTTCAAACTCATGCAATAAATTTTGCACTTCCAAATTATCAATCTGCTTCAATTCAGTATCTTCAAGGTCAAGCATCACGGGCTTTGCATTATAAAGCGCGCAGGCCCTGTGGAATTTCGGGTTCCTGTCGGCATCGCTTTCCCTGCACAGGGAAACAATTGTCCAGTCCCAGTTTTTATTGCGCGCAAGAAAACCGCCTGCCCAGATTGTCTCATCATCGGGATGCGCAACAACCATCAAAGCGTTCACCATAACTTCAGCCAGTAAAGTTGCGTACAAAAAAAGATTTAAAGCCAGCGCAAGCGCGCTTGAGAAAAATTAATAACAAGAAACACGCTAATTCTCGTATGGTTTTGAGAAAAAAAGCAAGGGTTTATGCAAGACGACTGAGAAGAAAAATACGCCCGGCGGGGCTTACAGACGACAGGGACTTGCTTGCGTTTATCCACAAATCCATTGTGTTCGGCGAAAGCCTGCTTTCAAAAATGCGCTCCGGAGAAATAAAAGGAAAAGTTATTTTTTTGGGAAGGGGAATGCATCCTCTTTTTGAAGCGGTTTCTGCATTGAACAATGCGGAGGGGCTTGTTCCAAGGCGGAGGATAAGGTATTTTATTTTTCCGAGGATGTATCCTGCAAGGCCTTTTTATAATCCTGGCGAGGCTGTTGCAAATCTCAAACGTTTAAAAATAGTTGACGGCAAAACGAAAGATTTTACAATAGTGGATTACACTTTTGGCGGGCATACTTTGCAGGATTTTGAAAAAGAGCTTAAAAGAGCTGAGCCCAATTCAAAAACCCGAATTGTAACCCAGCAAAATAATCCTTTTGGCGCCGCGAACTCTGCGGAAGCAATTTTCTTGTCAGATAGGTATATTTCAAAGCCGACCGGGCTTTCAAGGCAGGCACGTTCAAAAACAAGGACTGTTGAACCGTCCAGTGGCGGGCTCGTCGGACCCAGAACAAAATATCTTAGATTGCAGGCCGAAATAAAGTATGCGATTGAAGAAAGAATGCAAAAAGCAAAAAAATAAGCTAAGCCAAAAACTTCTTTTTTTCGAAATTCCATCGCCTCCAATTTGGAATTTTTTTCTTACGACTTGTGCGTTGTTCGGCTTAAACCTTTGCCTTCTGTTGAAGGCTAAAGGATTTAATGCCTCCAACGCACTGAACGTCTCCAGAAAAAATTCTTTATTTTTTGGAGGCGATTCTTATGATTTCAGAAGAACTTTTTGATTTTCCCGTGCCAAGCAGGGAAGAAATAAGGTTTGCAATAAAAACCGCAAAAGTAAATCCAGACGACTTGGATTCAAGGCAGGCATGGATTCTGCAAAAATTCACAAAAGGTTTTTTTGAATGAACTGCGGAATAGGGGAAAAGCGCGGTTGCGGAAAAGGTTTAGGATTAAAAAATGAATTTTGTAATGGTTTTTTATATTGCCCTGCCTTGGCGTGCCTAAAGAAAACGATTTTGGGAAATTTTACTGTTAGCGTGATTTTATGATTGAATTGGAAAAAACAAAGGCGACTGATGAAGAAATATTCAAGTTGCTTCATCCTCTCTTAGCAGACTGGTTTAGGACTACATTTGGTTCTTTTACTGAGCCGCAAAAATATGCTATTCCAAATATTCACAATAAACAGAATACGCTCATAACAGCTCCAACAGGCACAGGAAAATGCATTACCCCAGATTCAACTATTTTGGTTAATTTTAATGGCGAAGCTAAGCTTTTGACGGGATTCGAGCTTATTGAATTGGCAAAGCAAGGCAACTTTGTCTCCAATATAGATACTTCCGGAAAATTGTTTAAATTGCCTTCTCTTAAAAGTTATTCTTTTTCTAAAGGCGAAATAGTTCAGCCTGATGCAATGGTTTATTTTGAAGATTTTAAAGGAGAGCTTTTTAAGATAAAAACAGAATATGGCCGGGAAATAAAACTGACTGCAGAGCATCCTCTGCTTGTGGAAACAGAAAGCGGCATGAAATGGAAATCATCAAAAGATATTAATGTCGGAGAAAAAATTGCCGTGCCAAGGCAAATTGAATTGCCTGAAAAGGAAATTTTTTTAAATTACAAAAAAGCCATTAGTGTTGTTAAACAATGGGGAAGAAACACTGTAACATTTGAAGATTTTTTATTCCTTAAAAAAAAGACAAAAAATTTCTCTGATTTTTCAAGGGTAAATGAAAAAGATTTAATGAATGCGAAAACAATGTTGAAGCTTGATTATTTTCATATCTCTAAAAGAATTGGTGCGGGGGTTGCTCGAACTTATTATTTATTTAAATTTAAAACTAATTCAAAAAGGGAAGCGCTTTACGATTTTCTTGGACGAGAATTGAAAAAAATTGATTTTAAAAAAAACCAGGTAATAGTGGAGAATCGCAGTGCCCAAACAGACTCTTTTTATTATCCCAAAAAGCTTAATAGTAAAGCGGCAAAGTGGGTTGCGTTCATTTTGAGCGAAGGATTGATTGGCAATTATAAGAATGCGGCACCAATTTTAGTTTCACAAAAAAATCAAAAAGGCTTGCTTAAAGAGTTTTTGTCAAACACTAAAGAGTTGTTCGGCCTGTCTTTTGCAAAAAAGAAAGGCAGTGAAAAAGATTACGGCTTGCATTCAACAGCTTTTGGCATTTTTGCATCGGAACTATTTTCAATAAAAAGAGGCAAAGGAAGAAATGTAAAAATGCCCCCTTGGCTACTTAATTGCACCAAACAAATAAAAAGCGATTTTTTAGGAGTGTTTTTTTCATTAGAGGCGGAAGCTAGAAGGAATGAAATAAGGCTTATTCAAGCAAACAAAAATAAGATAGAAACAATTTGTTATCTTTTGTTGTCTTTTGGGATAATCCCTTCGGTGGGCTGCACAAAAAAGTTTGCCACAAACACAGTAAAAAAAACAAAGAGAAAATACTATTTTTTAGATATTCGAAACATAGATAACTTAAGCATTTTTTTGCGAGAAGTAGGCATAATACACGAGAAAGCTCACTTGCTGAAAAAGCACTTAGCATCGAAACCGAGCGGGATATATGTAAAAAAACACAAATTTGACTATAAAAAAATTGTAGCACTTTCAAAATATTACTCAAATTATGAAGAATTTTGCAAAGATTTCAAAAATATTTTAGAAGTAACAAGGCGAACAGGGCATATTACTGAAGATGCGCTTAAATCAACAAAAAAACTGCTTCTGAAAATTAATTCTCACGAGAACAATTCTCTTTTAGAACTGATTAATGAGAAATTAGGCTGCAACATTTGCTGGCTTAAAGTAAAAGAAAAAAGAAAAATAAAGTATGGGGGCAAACTGGTTGATTTAACAGTGCCAAAATTTGAAAATTTTGTTGGGGGGTACGGTGGGATATACTTGCACAATACACTATCAGCATTCACTTCAATTATAAATGAATTACTAACACTCTCAGAAGCAAACCAATTAGAAGACAAAGTGTATTGTGTCTACTGTTCCCCCCTTCGCGCATTGTCTAACGATTTGGAAAAAAATTTAAGGGAACCTTTGGAGGCAATAAAAAAGAAAGCCTTAGAAAAAGGCAAAGAACTGCACATTAGAGTGGCTGTCAGGACGGGAGATACTCCTACAGCCGAAAGGGCAAAAATGTTGCGAAAGCCTCCGCACATTTTGATTTTGACGCCTGAAACAATGGCAATAATTCTTAATTCGCCAAAATTCATCGAGCACCTGAAAGGAGTGCAATGGGTAATTGTAGATGAAATTCATTCTATGGCGGGAAGCAAGCGCGGCGTCCATTTGTCGCTTTCAATGGAAAGAATGCAGTCCCTGAATCCGGATTTCTGCAGGGTCGGCTTGAGCGCAACAATCTCTCCGCTTGAAGAGATTGCAAAATTTCTGGTGGGAATGAAAAACGAGAAAGAGCCGCGCGACTGCAAAATAGTTGACGTGCAGTTCCTGAAAAAACTTGATTTGAAAGTGCTAAGCCCATTGCCAGACCTTGTGAATACAACAAAAGAGCAAGTCCATGAAAAGCTCTACGGGCTTCTGCACGAGTTGATTCAGGAGCACAAGACAACACTGATTTTTACTAACACGCGCTCCGCAACAGAAAGAGTAGTGCACAATCTCAAGGATTTGTATTCAGAACAGTACAGCCAGGCAAACCTGGAAACGCATCACAGCAGCATCAGCAGGGAGCAAAGATTGAATGTTGAAGAAAGGCTGAAACAGGGAAAATTAAAATGCGTTGTGAGCAGCACTTCCTTGGAATTGGGAATTGATATTGGCTTTATTGACCTGGTGATTCTATTGGGAAGCCCAAAAAGCGTTGCGCGTGCGTTACAGCGCATGGGAAGAAGCGGGCACAGGCTGCATGACACTGTAAAAGGAAGAATAATTGTGCTTGACAGGGACGACCTTGTGGAATGCGCTGTTCTCCTGAAAAATGCGATTGAAAAGCACATTGACAGGATTGACATTCCGCAGAACTGTCTGGATGTTTTGGCACAGCAGGTTTTTGGAATAGCAATCAATGCGCCCTGCCTTGAAAAAGAGGTTTTTGCGCTTGTGAAGCATTCTTACTGTTACAGGAATTTGGAGAGGCATGATTTCAATGAAATAATAAAATACCTTTCAGGGCAGTACTCGACTCTTGAAACAAGGCATGTTTATGCAAAAATCTGGTACGATGAAGAAAGCGGAATGATTGGAAAAAGGGGAAAACTTGCGCGTGTTTTGTACATGACAAACATCGGCACAATTCCGGATGAAGCAAGGATAGCGGTAAAAATTGGAATCCACAACATCGGGACAATTGACGAAATCTTTCTGGAACACTTGAGGCCGAACGATGTTTTTGTTTTAGGCGGGCAAAGCTATGTATTCAAATACAGCAGGGGAAACACTGCGCAGGTAGCACCCGCATACAAAAGGCCGCCGACAGTCCCTTCCTGGTTCAGCGAAATGCTGCCGCTTTCATTCGACCTTGCCCTTGAAATACAGAGATTCCGCTCCCTGATGGAGGAAAAATTCAGGCTGAAAAAAACAAAAAAGGAAATAATCGAATTCATCCACTCCTATTTGTATGTGGATAAAAATTCTTCAAACGCGATTTTTGAATACTTCAGGGAACAGTTCCTTTATTCAAAAATTCCTGTCCCGAAAAAGCTTATTGTGGAATATTACTCTGATTATGAAAATCGCTATGCGGTTTTCCATGCGCTTTACGGCAGGCGGGTTAATGATGCGCTAAGCAGGGTTTTTGCCTATCTGCTTGGAAGAATGATTCATAAGGACATTGAAATAGTGCTTTCAGACAACGGCTTTGTGCTTGCAGCCCCAATTCTTCCTTTACAGAAAACCTTTTCCCTGCTTGAAAAGAACAATCTGCGCGATATTGCGGAAATGGCAATTGAAAATTCCGAAATAATGGGAAGAAGGTTCAGGCACTGCGCAACCCGCGCATTAATGATTCTCCGCTCTTATAAGGGAAAGACAAAAACAGTTGGCAGGCAGCAGATGCATTCCCGCCTTCTTCTTTCAGCAGTCCGGAGAATTGGCAGAGATTTTCCAATCCTGAAGGAAACCAGAAGGGAAATTTTAGAGGACTTAATGGACATTAAAAATGCGGAACTCATTGCAGGCTATATTAAATCAAAGAAAATAAAAATTGTGGAAATTAATTCCGACAGCCCTTCTCCCTTTGCCTTTAACCTTTTTGCACAGGGCTATTCGGATGTATTGCGAATGGAAGGCAGGATAGACTTTGTAAAAAGAATGCACGAAAAAGTAATGAAAGCGATTGCGGAAAAGGAAAAATAGCCTAATCGTATTCTATTATGTGCTTTTTGCCTTATTTTTTCATTATGTCAACTACTATCAGTTTTGTTGCAGAGCCTGGTTTTTCAAAGAAAATTGAGGAAGTTGTCAAAAAACAGGCTTGTACCAGTCAAAGAGCGAGTATGTGCGTGCAGCAGTAAGGGAAAAACTCCAGAGAGACAATCCGCCATATACGGAAGAGGATTTGGCTGCTGTAAGAGAAATGCGGAAAAGGCTTCAGGCAAAAATGAAGTTCAAAGGTTATCCTTCGCAGGAACAAAGGGATAAATGGGCCAGGGAATTTCTAAAATCCCAATAGGCGAGGCACATTTTATCAGGTGCTTTGCTTTCTCAAAACCCTTGATGTTCCAGGTTACAATAAAATCAGCCTTGTTTTCAATAGCAGCAGCGGCATGGGTTGCATCCGCATCATGCAGGCGATTTTCATTCATAATTTTTGAAACCAAAATTTCACTGATTTTTTTGTCAACAAAATCTGCTTTCACTCCCAATCTTTCAAATTCATCAGAAACCTCTTCTGCATTAAGAAAAATGACTTTTTTAACCTCTGCCAAAAACCACTTGGAAATGATAATGGTGTGCTTTTCCTCTGGCAAAAAGCAAAAAACTTTTCACTTTCAAGATAACGCGCATTAAGCGCAGAGTCAATTTCTTCCCTTACAAAAGAAATGAAAACATTAGAATCAAGGCAAAGGCGCTTCTGCATATCCCCAAGGCGCGCAAACAGGCTTTTTTATTCTTGCCCTGTTTCGTTGAACAACGAATTAGGTGCAAAAAACAGCGGAAATCCGCAATAGTGGGGCTAATAATCCTATCGTATCCCAATTTTATTGCTTAAGGTATAATAATTCCTTTTTATTCGATGGAGGGGAAAACACATGGGCAATTTTGACAGGGGCGGCAGAGGAAACTTTGGTGCTCCGCGCGAAATGCATAAAGCGACTTGTTCAGAATGCGGCAAAGAATGCGAAGTTCCATTCAAGCCGACAGAAGGCAAGCCTGTTTATTGCAGAGAATGCTATGCAAAAAAAAGGCCATACTAAATTTGCAGGCATCTAAAAATTCTTTTAATTTTTCCTTTTTTTTATATTTTTTTGCATTAATTGCACAGCCAATTATAAAGTCTACATAACAAATTTTCTTGTTTGGCTGAAAAAAAAGCCTTTTTTCCATTATATATAAATTTGTTTCTTCCTTTCCTATTTCATTAATTTGGAGGTTTTTTAATGGTTGATAAGAAGCTTGCCGAATACCTGAACAAGGCAATCGGCATGGAATTGCAGGTTTCCATCCAGTACATGTGGCAGCATGTCATTGCGCGAGGCCTGAAAAGCGCCGAAGTTTCAGACAAACTCAAAAAGATTGCGATTGAGGAAATGCAGCACGCTGAAAGGCTTTCGGAAAGGCTTGATTACCTTGGCGGGACTCCTACTACACAGCCTGAAAAGATTGTCGTAGGCCTGGAATTGAAAAAAATGATGGAACTTGATGCAAAAGCCGAATCAGACACAATAAAAGTGTACAAGGAAGCCCTTGAATACTGCGGAAAAATCAACGACCCGGTTTCAAGAAGGCTTTTTGAAGATCTTCTTGTGGATGAGGAAGACCACCACAATTTCTTTGAAACAATGTTAGAGGGGAATTAATTTTCCCTTCAATCTATTTTTTTATAAGCAAGTCCCCACTCCGAGAGTGAACAAATCCCTTAATCCAGGGCCGAAGCCAAGCCATACCAGCAGGAAGGGAATGAAATTTTTCATATTATCGTCTTCAATTTCCCTGTCAACGAAATAAACAACCAGCAGCACGAGGGCTATTTTTACAAGAACAAAGCTGAAGGGAAAAATGTTCAAAAATGCGCCTGAAACCGGGTGCTGTTCTCCGCACCTGAAAAAGGTTGTTGCAACAAAGGTCGAACAGGCATCCACTAACTGCCCGAACAATGCCATTTTGTAAATTCCCCTTGAAAAAAACCGTTTTTTTGAAAGCCTTTTTGAAACAAAATCAACAATGAAAATTACTGCGAATCCTGCCGCCAGTATCAGTGCAATTGTCCCGAAAAAGCCCGCTATTGCCCCTGCCTTGAAATTCATTATTTCAAACAAGGCAACAGGGGCTGAAAACAACAGGCCGAAGCCCGCAAGCCATTTGTAAAACGAAATTTTTGTTTTCTGCCCGAGTTTATAAGAGGCCCAGATGAAAAGCAACGGCAGTGCCGTAAACAGCATATACAGGCCGGGTGTTACAAAGTAATAGCTCCATTCCCAGGGAAAAGGGCTTCCTTTTATCACGCCCATGTCCCCCAGCACGCGGATAACAGACGCAAGCAGAATGAATGGAAGCGCCGCAATTGCGAATTTTGCGTCAAACTTTATTCCCCGCTTGTTCAGGAAAGGGTATACAATGAAAAAAGCAACTCCGAGAAAAACAGCGCCGTAAACAAGGTATTCTATGGGCGAATATTGGCTTGGCAGGCCGTTTGTCAGATTGTAAATTCTCTGCCCGAAAATATTGTATAATGTCTGCCCGATATCCATATCATTAGCTTTTAAATTACTTAATTCTTTTATATGTTTCTATGGAAAAACAAATTGAATGCGAATTTTTTTGCCTCAAGGTTCTGAAGCAGAATGCGGAGAAGGCAAGGCGCTTTCTTCTGGAAAAACAGCTTTTAGAATCCGGCTTTGAAGTGATGCGTTCAGCGGATTTCGTGCTTTTTCCCCTGAAAAGAAAAACAACGGCTGCGGAAGAAAAGGAATTAAGGAAAAAAATCAGGTCTTTTGCAATTGAAAAATTCTTTTTTTCAACTGTAAAAAAACAGCCCAAATCCCTCAAGGAAGCGCTGCGTGAAAAGCTTACTGAAAAGGAATTTTCAGGGCTTGTTTCAAGCTTCGACACCCTCGGGAACATTGCAATAATAGAAATTCCCCCTCTGCTCAAAAAAAAGGAAAAACTGATTGCAAATGCCCTGCTTGAAACAAACAAATCCATCCGCACTGTCTGCAAAAAACTCGGTGCCCATAAGGGCGAGTTCAGGATAGAGCCTGTGAAGATTATTGCGGGTGAAAGAAACCTTGTTGCAACTTACAAAGAAAGCGGATGCACCTTTAAGATTCCCGTTGGAAAGGCATTTTTCTCCCCGCGCTTGGGCACTGAACGCATGCGCATTGCCCAGCAGATAAAACAGGGAGAAGTAATCGGGGCTTTTTTTGCAGGAGTAGGGCCTTTTCCAATTGTTTTTGCAAAAAACTCGCCAATGGAAGCCGCCTTTGCAATTGAACTCAATCCTATTGCAGTAAAGTTCATGGATGAAAACATTCTCCTGAACAAAATGGAAAACAAGGTCTTCCCTGTGCAGGGCGATGTCAAAAAAATTGTTCCGAAAAAATTCAAGGCTTTTTTCCACCGCATTGTAATGCCTCTCCCTAAAGGGGCCGAAAATTTCCTTGAAAGCGCAGTTATTGCGGCTAACCCCAAAGGCTGCATTGTCCACTTTTATGCATTTGTTCCGGCTGCAAACCCCTATGAGGCAACGCTTTCCCTTATTGAAAAAACAGCAAGGAAGCTCGGCAGAGAAGTGCGCATATTGCACAAGCAGCAGGTAAGGGCTTTCAGCAAGGAAACAATACAAATTGTAGTGGATTTTGAAGTCAGGAATTAGGCGATTGACGAAACAGGGTGTGCTAATAAAAAAGCATTCTAATTCGGCATTTTTCCATGCCGAAGCGCCTGTATCTTGACTCAAACGTGTTTATTTCCTTTGTCAGGGAAGAAATTGATTCTGCTTTTAATTTGCGCTATTTGGAGAGCAGGAATTTTTTTGCTTTCTGTGCAAAGCAAAAACATGTTTTGATTATTTCTGGGTGGTTTCTGGATGAAGTCAAAACCATTATTTTTCTCAATATGGAGGCGGTTTTTGAGGAATTCCAAAGAATGGGCGTTAAAACGATTTTTGTGAATAAGGCTGTTTCCGGGCAGTTAGTTTCTGAGATATCGCGGAATTGCAACTTGCACAGGGGCGATGCGATCCATGTTGCCATTGCCCTTGAAAACAAGGCTGATTTTATTGTGACTTGGAATGAAAAAGACTTTGACAAAGCGAGAAGCTATATTGTTAGCGTTTCGCCGAGTGGGATTTTAGATATTCCCTAGCCATTCTGTCCCGTTCTTCCTGCGAGGGATAGCCCAGGAATTTCATTTTTGCCTGAAGCCTTTTTCTTGAAGCTTCAACGGCTTTGATATGCTCTTCAAGCCCGAGAACCTTTTCCAGCTTTTCCCTTGCGGCATCGCGCAAAAACTCGCTTTTTGAATGGTACAAGCCTGTTTTTGCAATTGCATTGTCAATTGCCCTTACAAAAGCCTCTTCAGCAGTAAAACTCATAGTAGTAACCATATGCACAGGAAAATGCTCGGAAAAATATTTAATAGTATGCTATTAAAACGAAATTTCACTTTTTTTTGAATTTGCCTGTTTTTTAGTCCAATAATCGAATAGCCATGCTTTTTAAATAATTCCAGTTTATTCTTTTATTATACTTCTATTTATTTAATAGAAAAATAATTTTTCAGGTGGGCATGTGAATTTGGTTTTTATAGGGAAGCAGGGAGTGGGAAAAGGGACTTATGCGCAGAGGCTAATCTCTGAATTTAAAATTCCGCAGTTGTCCACAGGCGACCTGTTAAGGGCGGAAATCAAAAGCGGTTCAGGGCTTGGAAAAAAGCTTGAAGCAATAATGAACAGCGGTGCGCTTGTTTCGGACGAAATTGTTTCTGAAATGCTTGAAAAAAGGCTTCAGCAGGCTGATGCCCAGAACGGCTTTATCCTTGATGGTTATCCGCGCACGGAAAACCAGGCAAAAATCCTCGATGAACTGGCAGAAAAAATGCACAAGCGGATTGACATTGTCCTGGATTTTGTCGCCCCGGACAAAGTGCTTTTGCAGCGTCTCACGGGAAGAAGGCAGTGCAAGCAGTGCGGGGCAATTTATCACGTAAAAAACATGCCTTCAAAAGCGGAAGGCATATGCGACAAATGCGGCGGGCAGTTGTACCAGCGCGATGATGACAAGGAAGAGGCAATAAAAAAGCGCTTTGAGGCCTTTGAAAAGCAGACAAAGCCTGTGCTTGCCTTTTACAAGAAGCAGAAAAAGCTTGTTGAAATAGATGCAAGCGGGGAAGTTGAAAAAATTTTTTCAGAAGTAATAAAGGCATTAAAAAGCAGGAAATTGATTGAAAAATTATTTGAGGTGTGATTAATGGAAAAGCTTTATGAAAATTCTGAAACAGGCTGCTGCCCGCGTTTTGACCCGGCGCCCTGGAACGAAAAAGAGGTTTCTTTTGAAGGCAAATTGTTCCTCAAGGACAAGGTCAAGGCATTTATGCACATTCCGCTCAATTTCGGCGGAATAATGGTAAAAAACATGGAAGCAATCAAGAATGCAGATGCGCTTGTTGAAAAGCCGTTGATGCTTTACGATTCAAAATCCGCTTTCGGAGCAGACATTTTCATTGAAGTAACAAAAGAAATTTCCGGCAGGGAAACAGTAAAAATGCCTGGAAAATTCCTGTCAAAGGTTTTTGAAGGCAATTTTAAGGATTCGGGAAAATGGATAAAGGAAATGCAGTCCTTTGTCAAATCAAAAGGAAAAATTCCTGAAAAAATGTATTTTTTCTATACAACCTGCCCGAAATGCGCGGAACATTACGGAAAAAATTATACAGTGATTTTTGCTAAAATTGAATGAGGTGTGAAAATGCCGTATGATGTAAAGGACATTAAATTGGCTGAACAGGGCCGGATGAATATTGAGTATGCTGAAATGCAGATGCCTGCCCTGATGGAAATCAAAAAGCGCTTTGAAAAGGAAAAGCCCCTGAAAGGGATTCGCGTTGGAATGGCATTGCACATTACAAAAGAAACAGCAAACCTTGTTTACACTTTAATGGCTGGCGGGGCGGAAGTTGCAATCACTGGCTGCAATCCTTTAAGCACACAGGACGATGTTGCCGCTGCTCTTGCAAAG
>JAQTPU010000087.1 GCA_028712575.1 Candidatus Iainarchaeum sp. | reverse complement strand
CTTTTTCAGCATTCTTTTCATTGCACTGATGCTAAACAGCAGCATTGCATTCGCAGAGGCAAATGCAGCAGATACAAGCGGCCTGCCCGCACCTGGAACAGGAACAACAGGCACAAGCCTCGGTACAGGCACAAACGGAACAGGAACAGGCGGGGCAACCGGCACAGGAACAGGGGCAGCAGGAACAGATACTGGAACAGGCACAACCGGAACAGGCGATGCTGCAAAGAATGCGGAATTTGCATGCAAAAACCCCTCCACTTATCCGCAGGAAACAGTTCTCCTGCCGCAGGAAGTTGCAGCGCTTAACAGGGCAATCCAGAACCTTGACAAGCTGAACGCACTGCCCTTTACAGGCAAGGCAGTGGAAGGGCCGGATGCAAACAAAATGGCTGCAAAAGACAGGGACAAGCTTGAAAATTCAAAAATAGTCATCCCTACGGGAGAAGGAAAAAACGCTTTTTTGAATACTCTTCCTGACTTAAAATTCAATCCGGGAGAAGCCCCTTTTCTTAGCAGCCTGGGAGGCCAGGGGCCAATGGCAGTTGGAATTTCACTGGATGATACCTTAAGAGTGGGAAGATGCGAAGACCTCCAGAACCAGCTTGACAGGAACATCAACGGCTGTCCAATGGTTGACAGGCAGCTTGAATTCAGGAACAGCGGCGAGGGAATTACGCAGGACTTCAAAAGTGTCTGGACTGATTTAAAGGACTGGATTGGAATAGGGCCAGACATGACAGAAACCTACACTACTCCGGAAACAGAGCAGATTCAGACTGCAGTTGCAATGGAACCAGACCCTGAAAACATTACCTATAAGCAGGCTTCCAGAATTCCCGGCAATCCAATAAAAAACAGCATTAAGACACAGTCTTTTGATGCAACAATCGGCTCGACCTGCAGCACTTCAGACTGCACAATTGCAAGCTACAGCGCTTTTGACAAATATTTCAATTCCTGGTTTTCAGCCGAAATGGTTGTCAGCGGTTTCGGCCCAACCCTTATTGGACAGGCAAAAAGATATGCAGGATATTTGGGAAGAAGGGGCTGGCCATGGGAAATTTCAAACAATTCTTTTTTCAATTCTTTCAGAAAAAATTTTTTGAGCCCGGATTCGCTGCTTGGAAAGGCAAGAAAGCAGGCAATGCTTACCCGTGTTGACAAGTACGGCTTCGGGGAATACAGGAAATTATTCTGGGAAGGCTCTGGCTGGCAGGAAGGCTATTCCGCAGTAAAAGGCGGAGGCACAAGAAGGCTTCTCGATGAATGGCTCAAAGCCGGAGGAAAGCTTGACACTGAAATAACCGACCCTGTGAGGAGGGGGGAATTTTTCAAGCTTGTCAAGGACTGGAAAGGGGTTGCAAAAACCCACGGCGCTCTTGTCCAGGGTTATTACGATGATTATGCAAAAGTATTGAACAAGTACGGCATGGGCACTGCAGAGGAACAGGCAGCGCTTGTTGAATATGCACAGAAAACATCCAAGGCAATGAGGGACATTGATTCATTAATGAGCCTTGATTTTCCCGAATTCTGGGTAAAGGATGAGGCTGCGGGATTATGGAAATACGGAATAAAAGACGCAAAGACAGGCACAGTTGTTGCAGTTACAGGCGATTCCTCGAATATAACCGCAGTAATGCAGAAATTTGAAAAAGACGGCCACTGGGCAAACTGGGCAACTTCACACCCCGCAGGGCCTGAAAGGATTTTTGAAGCCACTGATGAAGGATTTTTGAGGCTTTACGAACCAGATCCCACTGGAAACTTTTTGGGTTCCTATACAATCGAAGATGTGCAGAAGCACTTTTCAAGGTTCCAGGACAAAATGGTCCAGCTTGAAACAGGGGATTATGTAAAGCTTGACGAAGTTAATTTAGGCAAGCTTTTGAAAAGCGGCACTCCTACAGGGGAAGTGCGGCTTTATGACCTCGGCTGGAAACCCGCGCTTGACATTACTCCTGAAGACTGGGCAGCAAGATTCACGCGCTACAGGGTAAGGAACAGGCTTGTAGGGCAGTTGAACAATCACACTACAAGGCTTTACAATGCGCTTGTAGAAAAAGGCTGGGCGGGCCAGAACAGGCGCTATCTCTCGCTGCTTGACAAGGCTGCCTCGCAGGAAGACGAAATCCTGAAAAGTTATTTTTCAATAAAGGGCGGTGCAAAATGGACAGTAATGCCCTATATTTACTGGGGCCTGAAAAGGGGCGTGGGATTTGAAGGCCTTTCAGCCTATCAATTGCCTGATTCCTGGACAGCCGCAAAGCTTTACCTGGGAGAAACAAATTTGTACAATGATGCATTTATCGAATTTTTTGCAAATTCCGGCAGCGATGAAGGGGACTTGTTTGCACAGGTCCTTAATGTACTGCCCTGGAAAATGGTCCTGAATGAAGTGAGCGACAAATTCAATCCACTAAAGGACAAATATGACACTGCGACAGGCAGGGGCCCTTCAGGCTACAGGTCGAATGTTGAAAATGTTGCATTGTTTTCCCAGACGGGAAATGAATGCAAAACCTGCAAATGGAATTATACTACAAGCAATTTCAATCAGCAGACAGGCGCAGGAGATGTCAAAATTTCCCTGGGCACAAGGGAAGGCTTGAGCAATATTCTCCTTGAGGATGTTATTTCAGACGATGCAAAGGAAAAGGGCACAACACTTGTTTCTTTTGCGCACCATATGAACATTGACTGGGAAGGGCCTGAAAAATCAGACAGCAGTGAAACAAATCTCGACCTTGTGGATGCAAAGAAAAACGACAAAACCTGTGCCGCAGTGCTTGACAAAATGCCTGTTGTGGGCTGGTTTGGAAAAATTTCCGGCGGAAAGCCAAGCAGGGTAGGGGCAGCGCTTGCATTCGGAGAAACTCTGGGTTATGCAATTATCGGCTGGCCCGGATTAATGGGTTCAATAATCCAGCAGACACTGATTGCGCCCGAATTCCAGGACTGTGTCGATGATGTTGAAGGCTATTATATCCATATTTTTGCGCCCGCTGCAGAGCAGGAGAAAAAAACAGCCAGCCCCAACCAGCTTGGCACTGAAAAAGCAACCGACATTATTCAGAATGTCACGAACAGCGTGCTCGGCCCGCAGAAAGAAGGCGACAAGTCAAAAACATTTGTTGATGTTGTAAAGGACAAGGTAAGGGACGAGACTGCAAAGCTTGCCGACAATGCAAATGCAAAATCAGTCCTCCAGGCAATGGTCGAGGCAAAAAATTATACTACGGGAAATTTCGGGGGAAAACAGCTTTTCTTCTTCTGGTATAAGGGGGAGCAGAATGTTGTGCGCTATGACAAGACAAGAAAAGCGCTGATAAAAGACCCGGATTCAGACATTGATATTGCAGTTGACAATGAAAAAGGCCGGATTACTGTTGATGGAAATCAGGTTATTACAAGCCCTGACCATGTAAGGCTCGCCGCACCCAACGGAAACATTCCCGCCTGGGAAATTCCCCAGAGAATAACAAAAATCGGCCTGCCGGCAGGTTCAATTGAAAGAATTTTCCAGATGGGAATCAATTCCGAAATGGTTGTTGACACTTCGACAGCAACCGGCAAGAGGGTTCTGGACTGCATAAAAGCCGGTGTCCTTGAACAGACAGGATTGTCCCTTGATTCCTACAATTTGAGCGATGCATTCGGAAAAGTTAAGTCTGTTGTTTCCGATTCCCACCCTTCGATTGTTGCCGATGAAGTTACAAAGACAATCACTGCGGAGGGAACCCCGAGGGAAATTGTTTATGGTGACAGCGCCGCGCTTTCAATAAAGGCAAACAGGGAAATTGAATTGTTCAGCAATGCGGCGGGAGAAGGCCTTTTAAGGGTGGGCAGGCTTGAATCAATACAATTTGAAAACGGGGTAATTGTCTATAAGCCTGAAACAAACGAGCTTCTTGTATGGCTGAAGCACCATGACAAGGCAATTCTGAACCAGAACGATGTTGACGGATTGATTGCGACTCCCGCAAAAGTCACAAATCCCGCAACCGGCTGTGAAGAGCCTGCAGTTGACCTTGAAGCAATTGCAAAGCCCGGCAGCGATTACATTGCAAAAAAGGTAGACAATTTCAACACTTCGCTTGAAAAAATGGGGCCTTTCCAGGTTTTTGACACTGACACGCACAGGTATATTTTCTATTCAAAACTCGAGGACGGTGCCTGCAAGCCCTACTTTAAAATGATTAACAAGCAGAC
>JAQTPU010000086.1 GCA_028712575.1 Candidatus Iainarchaeum sp. | reverse complement strand
CACACCAGATTTGAACGTTCGCATCAAAAGCCTGCCAGGAAACATTTGCATCGCTGTTCATGTCGGGTTTTGTGTTGTCAATCCGGAAGTTTTTGTCCGAAGCGTTAAAATCCGAATCCGCGCCTGCAAAAGCCTTGAGCAGGATGTAATAATTCGCGTCTGCAACTCCTGAAATGTTCCAGTCCCAGGAACACCTTGTGGAGTTTGCAAAGTTCAAATCATCGCATCTGCCGGGATTGGCATTCAGGTTCAAATCGGCAATGATTATTGTTCCTGTGCCATCCAAAGGGCTCGAAGAATAGTTAATGTCAACAATCAAATCGTTTGTGTCTGCATCACTGACATTGAAATCGATTGTCAAATTCCCGTCCTTGGCATAGGAAAAAACAGGCAAACCCGAACTTACGGGATAACCGTCAATTTTTACGACATTTGCATCCGGCGGAACCGCGGCTGCAAGGGTAACTATTTCCAGATACGGCGCACTGGCACTATCGCCTGCGTCATAAAAATAAACATATTCCCCATTCGCGTTTGGCGGCGTAATTCTTTCAAGGTACCTGCTGCTTGTCAATTCGAATTGCGTGTTCCCGTCTGTTACTATTGCGCCTGCAGGAATGCCCATTGTTACAAAATTGTTGTTGCCCGGATAGTTTTTTGTATCCATGAGGTTTCCGTCATAAGTTCCGCTGCCAACGCAGGCGTTCCAGTCGCCTGCGTCAAGATTGTTGCTTCCCATGCAGGCGCCGTGATAAACCATCAGATTGAAATCAGTTGCCGACCCGTCGCCCATTGTTTTCAACCCGAGTTTTACGCTGGTTATTGTTCCCGAAACAGCGGAGGTGTCAAAGGTCAGATAGGAATTCCAAATGCAATAATTTCCCCAGGTACAATAAATTGCACGCGCGGAAGACAGCACTGAACAAAACGACAAGAACAGGAGCAATAGCCTGGCCGGATTTTTTTTGTTTGGCACGCTAGTGCGCCCCCACTCGGGCATAATAGCCTTTTGCGGCGATTTTTATTTCTCTTTTAACCCCTTGTTCCAATGCCGGCGCGTTTTCAAATTCAATGTAAACCTCATCGCCATGATTGGCGATTAAATATTTATTGTCAGATTTCAACAGCAGGCCCAAATCCCGCGAGGAATAAGCCGGTTTCAGGACTGTTTTAGTTGTTTTGCCCCCTTTGGTGTCAATAATCTCCAAATAAACCTGGTCAATATAGGATGTTTCGAACTCTTCCTCTTTTATTATGCCTTTTATTTTTCCCCCGGTATCCAAATAAGAAATGTTTCCGCGCTGCAGGGCTTCTTTTTCTTTTGAATCCAGCTTATAGATTAATTGCGTGTCATAAACAAATTCAGAGCCGTTCCAGGAATAGAAAAAAGGGCATTCCCACGGGTCAGAATAATCCTGGCCCACCAGGAGCTGGCTGATTCCAGAGTCTGGCGCGGACACTACTGCCAAAGGGTAAGTCCCATTCCTCTTCTGCAGGTAGCCGTCAGCTTTTGAACTTGCATAGTTTGTATCCGGGTCTATTATTATTGGGTATTCTGCGTTTTCAAGCCATTCTTTGCCAATGTTTACAAATATTTCGAGTTTTTGCTGTTTTTGCAGGATTTCATAGGCTGCTGTTGCCGTGTTTTGTTCCGAATCAACTGCAAAACCGGAAACAATTTTTTTTATTTCGCTTCCCTTTGCATCCGTGAAAACAATTTCATTTGCTTCATTTATTTTTGCTGTTACGCCCCTGTGCAGCAAATAACCGCCAATTCTGAATCTTGCTGCCCTGGGTTTTTCATTTAGAACAAATTCTTTTTTTTCAATCACGGGATAAGAAACAAGATTCAGGTCAACGTATTTTTCCCCGTCAAAAAAATGAATCGGTTTTTGATAAACCCTCCACTTAATCTGCTTCCCGCCGGCCAAATAAAAAGCCTTTGCATTCCGGGCCCTTTTTTCGACAATATCCGCAGGCCCGGCGTCATCAGGGGAAAACCCTGAAAAATCAGCATCGCCTGCCAGGTCAATAAATTGCCCGAGTTCGCCTGTTTTGGCTTCAAAAGCGCTTTTTTCAGCAGGGCCTGCAGGCAACTGGAAAAAAAACAGTGCAATCACGGCAGCGGCAAAAATTGCCGCAATGCAGACCGCAAATTTTCCCCCCAAACAAGCACCCCGCAGTTAGTATGTTTTTTCCGCATTAAATAGTTTTCGATTGTTTGGAACCGCCGAGAATCCTGCTTGCCTTGAATTGTTCCGGCATGAAAGGGGGTATCCTCACAATCAGCGGGTGGACTCCCAGCCTGTCAAGCTCTTTTTCAAGGGAAACCTCTGTTTTCCACTGGTCATAGCCGAGCGCAATCGCAACAGGCCTGTATTTCTGGATTATTTCCCAGGAGCGCATTTCCTTGTCACCCAGGACAGCCTCGTCAACAAAATCAATTATTTTTATTCCAAGCAGGCGTATCTGTTCGTTATGGCGCGGCCTCCTGCCCTTTATCCCAAAGGAATTCCTGTCCCGCGCAACAACAACAATCAAATAATCGCCGAGTTTTTTCGCCTCGCGCAGGTAATGCAGGTGCCCCTCATGGACAACGTCGAAAGTCCCGAAAGCCATTACTTTTTTCATTAAAAATCACCGAATGGGGATTATGGCAAAAAGACCCTGACTTTGACATTTTAATTGCTTTTTGCATATAACAAACCGCCGTGTTTTTGAACTTTTATTGGCGGTTTGCCATAAATATAAATACTTTCACAATATATAATTTAGTTGGTTTTCATGGATACGGAACAGAAAGTTGAATTGGTCAGGCAGGTCGGCGAAGAAATCGTCACTGAACAGGAACTGGCCGGGCTTTTTGACAGGAAAAAAAATCCCGTTGCTTATGACGGCTTTGAACCGAGCGGGAACGTGCATATTGCACAGGGCCTTTTGAGGGCAATCAATGTCAACAAAATGACAAAGGCGGGATGCAAATTCAAGATGCTTGCTGCGGACTGGCATGCCTGGGCAAACAACAAGTACGGTGGAAACCTTGAAAAGATACGCGCCTGCGGGGATTATCTCATCGAGGTCTGGAAAGCCACTGAAATGGACCTGAAGAATGTCGAATTTGTAAGGTCCAGTTCAATTGTAAGCCAGGAAGCATACTGGGGAAAGGTAATGAAAATTGCAGCCAAGACAACAGTGAACAGGATTGTAAGGTGCTCGCAGATAATGGGCAGGAAGGAAAGCGAGGCAATGCAGTCTTCCCAGATTTTTTATCCCTGCATGCAGGCAGCGGACATTTTCCAGCTGGGAGTCGACATCACGCAACTGGGAATGGACCAGAGAAAAGTGAACATGCTTGCGCGCGAAATAGGGCCTGAACTCGGGTTCTGGAAGCCCGTTGTCGTAAGCCACCACATGCTTTTAGGCCTGGCACAGATAAAAAGCGAGGCGCAGGGCCTTGAAAGGGCAATTGAAATGAAAATGTCGAAATCCGTGCCTGATTCCGCAATTTTCATGACTGATTCAAAGGAAGATGTTGAAAGGAAAATAAACAAGGCTTATTGCCCAGAAAAACAGCTTGCTGAAAACCCCATTATTGAATACTGCAAATACATTATTTTTGAAAAAAACAAAAGCATGAAAATAGAGCGCCCTGCCAAATTCGGCGGGGACATTGAAATTAAAAGCTTTGAAGAGCTTGAAAAACTGTTTGAAGAAGGCCAGCTTCATCCAATGGATTTGAAGAAAAGCTCTGCTTTTTACATAAATGAAATGCTCGGGCCAGTAAGAAAACATTTTGAAAAGGGAAAGGCAAAAGAACTGCTTGAAAAAGTCAGAAGCTTCAGCATAACAAGGTGAAAAAAATGCCGAGAAGATTTGCAGGAAGAAGGGAATGGCGCCCTGGAAGGAATGTGCGCGGAGGCGCCCCAATGAGAATAATCGGCGCTCCGGCAAAGCAGGCAAATCCAAGGACAGCAAACAAGACATTGAGGCCTGTTTCAAAGGCATTGACTCCCGAGTTTTTGGACGAGCTTGAAGGCCTTTTCAGGAAGTACGGGCATCTTGGAACAAGAACTGCAATAACACGGGCAATAGTCAGGGATGGCACTGTGCCTTACGCTGACAGAATAATAACCGAGTGACCGCTGGGCCCCTGTCCCTGGCCGGCCGGCGAAGATAAGGTATGGCTGGAAATGTCTTTCGTGTTGATATTTCTTGAAGGACTGGAAATGTCCCCGGCATGATACTGCCGGATCAAACGCAGCC
>JAQTPU010000085.1 GCA_028712575.1 Candidatus Iainarchaeum sp. | reverse complement strand
GAACGCGCCCCCCATAAAAGGGACTGGGGGAATTACAGGCTTGCAAGCGTTTTGTACAGGATTCTGAAGGACGGCCCAGTGGGAACGCAGAGATTGAGGACTTATTACGGCGGAAGGAAATCGAGGGGAGTGGCTCCGCCTGTTTTCAGGAAAGCCGGGGGAAAAATTATCAGGGTGTGCCTGCAGGAACTTGAAAAAATGGGCCTTGTCCAGAAGAACAAGGCAGGCGGAAGAATTGTTTCAGGAAAGGGAAATGCTTTCCTTGATAAGATGGCAAAAGAGGCAGTGAAAATGGCTGAAGAGGAAAAAGCCCATGCTGCAGAAAGAAAGGCGGAAAAGGAAAGGGAACGTGCAAAAAGAGAAGCAGAGGAAAAAAAAGTAAAGGAAGAGCTAAGAAAAATAGGGGGTGCGCCTGACAAGAAGCATGAAAAAAAAGCCGTGAAAAAGAAGAAGCCCGAAGGCGAGACAAATGAGTGAGGCTCCTGAACCAAAGGAAAAAGCAAGGCAGGGGCAGGTTGAGGAACAGATTGAAGAAACCCTGCGGATGGTTTTAACGCCGGAGGCAAAAATGCGGCTTGGAAACGTGAAGCTTGTCAACCAGGGGCTTTTTTACAAGGCAGTGCAGACAGTCCTTTACCTTGTGAAAAGCGGACGGCTGGGGGAAAAAATCGATGAGGCGCAGATAAGGCAGCTATTGGAGAAATTATCTGAAAAACGCGAGATAAAAATCAGAAGAAGATAAAAAAAAATTTGGTGTGGTAAAAATGGCGAGCAATAAGGATTCGGAGTTTAAGGAATTTTTAATCAGTTCGAGGAAAAAAATAGGCCCGGGCCTGACCAATGCCCCTGTCTGGGTTTTGAGGAAGGCGGGGGAAAGAATCTGGAATCCGAAGCAGAAGAGGCACTGGAAAAATGTTGACATGGGTTATATGTTCAGGACAAAGAAAAAAAAGCTTGAGGCGCAGAAAAAAAGGCGCATGAAGCCGAAAGGAAAGAAAAAGCTCAAGAAAAAAATGGTCAGAAGGAAAAGAAAGCTTACAAAGTACTGAATTGCGAGTGATTTTCAATGGCAAAAAATGAAAAAAAACAGGTTCAAAAAATCGAAAGGGAATACGTTGTCCCGCTTGTAAAGGCCTATGAAAAGCCGCGGACAAAAAGGGCTGCAAAGGCCGTCAATATTCTGCGCGCTTTCATGAAAAAGCATTTTCATCTTGAAGGAAGCAATGTCCTTGTTTCAAACAAGGTAAACGAGGCTGTCTGGAGCAGGGGCATTGAGCATGTTCCGAGAAGAATAAAGGTAAAGACAATTCTTGCCGAAGGAAAAGTGAATGTGTTTTTGCCTTACGAAAAACTGCCGGAAAAAAAGGAAGCAAA
Source organism: Candidatus Iainarchaeum sp. (assembly GCA_028712575.1). Classification (GTDB taxonomy): domain Archaea; phylum Iainarchaeota; class Iainarchaeia; order Iainarchaeales; genus JAGVNX01. The sequence continues at coordinate 2,892 of JAQTPU010000085.1, read as the reverse complement.
GAGACGCGAAAAGAAAGAAGAAAAAAAGGAAAAAACAGGGGAAACCGCAAAAGAGCTTTCAGAGGAAGAAAAGGCAGAACTGAAAAAGAAAGAAGAAAAAAAGGAAATGGAAAAAGAAGCGGAAAAAATGGCGATTAAGAGGGGCACAAAGTAAAAGTGCCTTCTGCATTGACGGGGATTATCGGATGGAATTGGTGCGCAGGACAGTGCACGGCAGCCCTTATGTCGGAGTTTTCTGCTGTATTAATGACAAAATCGGTTTATTGCCCCACGGAACCCATCCGAAGGAAACAAAGGGGCTGCGGGAACTGTTCGGAATTGAAATCATTGAAACAAAGCTTGCAGAAAGCCCGCTTCTGGGGGTTGTTGCAGCAGGAAACAGCAACGGCCTTGTCGTAGGGGAAATTGTTTCCGAAAAAGAGCTTGACAACTTGAAAAGGCTTGGATTAAGGGTTAAAAGGCTTTCAGGCATTAGTGCAATAGGCAATCTCCTGGAAGCAAACGATACAAAAGGAATCTGTTCCCCCGTGATAAAGGAAAAAACCCGCAGGGAAATAGCGGATTTCCTGAAAATAGAGTTGAAGGAAGGAAAAATTGCGGGCAGCGATTTGATTGGAAGCTGCCTTGTTGCGACAAACAGGGGGTTTGCAATGAATGCAAATGCCTCTGAAAAGGAATTTGATGATGCAAAAAAATTTTTCGGGCTTGAAGGAAGCCTTTCAACCGCAAATTACGGCGACGCTTTCCTGGGAAACTGCATTGCTGCAAACAGCAGGGCCGCAATGGCCGGAATTAACACGACTGGAATTGAATTAATGAAAATTGACGAAGGGCTTGGCGGAGAATAAAATTTGTTTATCAAATGTTTGTGGTTTATTTTTTAACGGAGCCAAAAGAATTTTTTCTTTCTTTTGGGCAACTTGCACTTTTCTTTCTTTTCGGAAAAGAAAGAAAAGGGCAGATGAAAATTGACGAAGGATTGGGTGGAGAATAATGGCTGGAAAAAAAACTGTGCCGGCTGACAGGAATTTTGAGGTCAGCGGCGAGCTTCAGGGCAGGAAAGGAAAGCAGAAATTTTCCCTTTCAATAAATGCGCATAATGAAAGTTATGCAGCGGAAAAGGCGCTCTGCATCATAGGCTCGAAGCACAAAAAACCCAGGAGAAAAGTGCTGCTTACAGAAATAAAGGAAGCGCAGGCAAAGAAAAAATAAAAAAAGGAGAGTCGTTTTTATGGCTGAAGAAAAACAGATAGTCCTGACTGGACAGCAGTTGATGAATGCCTACAGGCAGGAAGAATCAAAACTGCAGGCCCTGCAGCAGAGAATGCAGCAGTTGAACGGGCTTTTAATGGAAGCAAACATTGCGGAAGATGCCGTCAATGAGATAAAAAAGGCCGCAAAAAACGAAAAAATAATTGTCGACCTCGGCGCAGGGACCTATGTTGAAGCAGCCCTTGACGGGAATAACGGGTTCAAGACAGGGCTTGCCGGGACAATACTTCAGAATTCGGATTCAAAAGGCGCGCTGGAATACCTGAAGAAACAGAAAGACATGCTGCAGGGCGAAATCAGCGGCATTGCAAAAGAGCATGAAAAAACAATTGCCTCGCTCAATGAAATAGCAAGCTGGCTTCAGGCGGGGGAAAACCAGGCAAGAAAGGAACTGGCGGAAAAGCACAGGCATGGCGATTAATCTTTTTTATTTTTTCACCCGGTCGTGGTTGATTGTTTGAAATACTGAAGAAAAAAATATCTTCTTTTACCGACAAGCTCAAAAAAACAATTGAAAAAAAATCGGAAGAGCCCGGGGCAGATGCCAGGGAACAGCAGGCAGTGGAAATCATTCCTGAAAAACAGGAAGAAAAAGCCCCTGCAAAAGAAATTGCGGCAAAGGAAACTGTTTCTGCAAAGCGGGAAGAAAAGGAAAAAAAGCCCGGGCTTTCCGAAGAGGAAAAAATCTGGAAAGAGGCGGAAGAGGAAGTCCTGAAGGAAGAGGCAGGGGCAGGGCCTGTAAAAGAAATAGAAAGGCATGAAATTGGAAAAGAAAAGCCTGCCGAAGAAAAGCCTTTTGACTGGGAAAAAAAGCCTTTTTTTGCAATTCCAAAGATTTTTGAAAAAAAGCGCGAATTAAAGGCAAAAATCGGAATCGGGGGCAAAATAAAAAGGGTTCTAAGGGCAGACATTACAATCGAGGAAAAGGATTTGGGGGAACTGCTTGAAGAGCTTGAACTTTCCTTCCTTGAAGCGGATGTGGAACAGGGCACTGCGGATGAAATAATAAGGGAAATGAGGCAGAGGATTTCCGGAAAAAAAATTTCCGCTTCAACGGGCATTGACGAGGCAATAAAAAAGGAAATACGCGAAATCCTGCTTGGAATGATGAAAACAGGGCATGTGGATGTCCTGCAGATGGCAAAGCAGAGAAAGCCCCTGAAAATACTTTTTTTGGGGCCTAACGGGGCCGGAAAGACGACAAGCATGGCAAAGCTTACAAGATTTTTTGAACTGAACAAATTGAAATCAATCTGGAGCGCTTCGGACACTTTCAGGGCGGCTTCAATTGAACAGCTTGAAAAGCACGCTGAAAATCTCGGTGTAAGGGTTGTAAAACATGCTTACGGCGCAGACCCCGCCGCAGTTGCCTTCGATGCGGTAAAGGCGGCAGAGGCAAAGGGAATTGATGTCGTGCTAATTGATTCGGCCGGAAGGCAGGAAACAAACAAGAACCTCATGGAAGAACTGAAAAAAATTGTCCGCGTTGCAAAGCCGGATTTGAAGATTTATGTCGGGGAAAGCTTCACAGGCCAGGCATTATTGCAGCAGGCGGAAGAATACAACAAGGCAGTCGGCATTGACGGGTTCATACTTACAAAAATCGACTGCGATTCAAAA
>JAQTPU010000084.1 GCA_028712575.1 Candidatus Iainarchaeum sp. | reverse complement strand
AATTGCTTCAGGATAATTGACAGAGGAAAAAACAGAAAGCACTGGCTGTGCCGAAGCAAACAAAAACGCAATCAGCCCGTATTCCGGTTTTTTTTCAAAAAACAGCCTGCAGACAAGGAAAATGAGCCAGATTTCAAGTATTGAAATTAACACTAGGAAAAAGCCCGCGAGATAAAAGTCAAGGCCCCTGCCTGAAAGGATGAATGGTTCGGCTATTGCAACATGGAAAAAAGCAGGAGGCAGTTCGGGCTGGATGTGCTGGAAAATAATTTCGTTTGAAGAGGAACTGAAAGGCAATGAGCCTGTAATCACAAGCTCTTTTGAAATAGTGAGATGATAGAGTGCATCAGTAAATGCGGTGTCAGGCAGAGCTATTGCAGTGAAAATCCTTGAAATTATAACCAGTGCAATCAGCGCAAAAAGCAGGTTCCGCATTGTAAAAATAGAACCTGTTTTTTTTTGGCCTTTTTTTTCCATTGCAGCACCGCCTGAAGATTATTTGAAAAGGATTTTTTTTATGTATTTTATGCCTGCCAGCAGCAGCTTGGGGTTTTTCAGAACCCTTTTTGCCGCAAAAAACGGCCTGAAATAAACATCCTTGTAGGCTTTTTTGTACATTTTTTCCACAAGGAACCTGTCAAGGTCTCCCAGTTCGTAATAGCATCTGCCAGAATAAGAGCCGAATTCGGAAAAATCCGTAACCAAAAATTTTCCTTTTTCCTTGACCATTGAATAAAGCCTTGTTCCGGGATACGGCGTTGTGATTGTAAACTGGACAAGGTCAAGGTCAAGTGTTTTTGCAAAATTAATTGTTTCAAGCATTGTTTTTTCATTGTCAAAGGGAAGCGCAATCATAAAGAAGCCAATTGTCTCGATTTTTGCCTGCTTTGCCCATTTAACTGCTGTCCGCACCTGTTCCAGAGTGATTTTCTTGCCGATTTTGTCAAGGACTTCCTGGTTGCCTGATTCAATCCCGAAGGAAAGCTGGTAACAGCCTGCTTTTTTCATAAGCTTCAGAAGTTCAAGGTTCAGGGAATCTACCCTGACACCATTGGGGCAGTTCCATCTTATTTTATAGCCGCGCTCGATTATGCCATTGCAGATTTCCCCTACGCGCTTCTTGTCCAGGGTAAAATTATCGTCAACAAACCCAAATTCCCTGACATTGTATTTTTCAATAAGGCATCCAAGCTCGTCAAGAACGCTTTTTGCGCTTCTCGCACGGTAAGTGCGCCCGAATGTCCCCTTGTAACAGTAAACGCATTCAAAGGGGCAGCCCCTTGAAGTCATTATGGAAAGGAATTTTCCTTTTCTTGTCGGCGCAACATACTTTTCAAGCGGCAGGCCGTCCCAGTCAGGGAATGGAAGCCTGTCGAGGCCGGGAACAAGGGCGCCTTTTATTATTTTCTGCTTTGAAGAAAAAACAAGCCCGATTACTGCCTCTGCCTCTCCGACAACAATCTTGTCGGCATGCTTGAGGCATTCCTTTGGAAAAATTGTCGCATGAGGCCCGCCGAGAAGGATTTTTTTTCCCTGTTTTTTGAGGGAATCCGCAAGCTCAAAAGCCTTTTTTGCAGTGGGAGTGTAAACGCTCAAGCCGGCCCATTCTGTTTCAATTTCACCAATCTTCTGGCCTGCAGCCTCGTCGATTACTTTTACGCGGATTCCCTTCTGCTTCAGGACAGCCTGCAGATAGGCAATCCAGAGCGGGGGAGAAGGATGCGCGGTATAGCCTGTTCCTGCAAAATTAATCAGAGTAATCGAATGTTTCATTTTAATCCCGGCCAATTTCAATTTTGCGAAGCAAAATTATTTCTTTCCCCAGGCTTTCTTTTCAAAAGAAAGGCTGTTGCATCTTTGCACCAGTTGAATTTAAATAAACAATAAACAAAGGTTTTTCTATTAATAAACCATAATTAATAGACTAAAAATAGCTTTAAAATCCAAATTGGTTTAATCCTCGAATTAAGAAGTGTTCCAAATGAATGTTCTTTTCCTTAACCCGCCTTTCCATGGCACAACATTCAACAGGGAAGTAAGGTTCCAGGCAGTTTCACCCCAAAAGGCACTGCATCCCCCCTTATTGCTCGCATATGCCGCCTCTGTCTGCAGGGAAGCCGGCCATACAGTCGACCTTATAGATGCCCCAGCACTAGAGCTTTCAAGGGAAAAAACAATTGAAAGGGCAAAAAAATTCTCCCCCTCGCTTATAATAATGCTGACTTCAACAGCATCAGTCGAATCAGACGGGGCTCTTGCAAAAACACTCGGAAAAGAAACAGGGGCAAAAACAGCCGCAGTCGGAGTGCATGCAACAGCTGTTTCCGAAGACACTCTCAAAAGGGGCTTTGACATAATTGCGCGCGGGGAATATGAATACACAATAAGGCAGCTTGCTTCAGGCGCAAGGCAGGAAAGGGTGCTGGGAATTTCATATCAAAAAAACAAGAAATTTATACATAACAAGGGCAGGCCTTTAATCCAGAATTTGGATGAACTGCCTTTTCCTGCAAGGGATTTGCTTCCGAACGAAAAATATTACAGCGCATTGTACAAGAACCCTTTCACTTTTATTCTTGCAGGCAGGGGCTGCCCGCACCAGTGCATTTTCTGCGCAGGCCCGCAGCTTATGTCAGGCCGCGGTTACAGGTTCAGAAGCGCGAAAAACATTGTAGAGGAATTAAAGCAGATTAAAAAAAATTTTCCAAGGCTCAAAAGCGTCCTGTTCAATGATGACACCTTGAATGTGAACAAGAAGCACATTCTTGAAGTATGCGATTTGATAATAAAGGAAAAAGTGAACCTGCCCTGGGCAGCTTATTCAAGGGTCGATTCTGTTGACGGGGAAATCGCAGAAAAAATGAAACAGGCCGGCTGTTTTTTGGTAAAGGTCGGCTTTGAATCGGGAAATGACGAAATCCTCAAGGCAATGAAAAAAGGGCCGCGCGCAACAACAGAGCAGGGAAGAAAATGCGCAGAGCTCTTCAAGAAAGCCGGGATTCAGGTGCACGGCACTTTTGTTTTCGGAATGCCTGGAGAAACAGCTGAAACAATCCAGAAAACAATTGATTATGCAAAAGGCCTTGACATTGATTTTGTCCAGTTTTCAATTGCACAGCCATATCCGGGCACGGAATTTTTTGAAATCCTTAAAAAAGCAGGCCTTTTGAAAATAAATTCCTGGTCCGAATATCTGGACGAGGACGGCTGCATTACGCCTATTTTTGAATACCCCGAACTCAAGGCAGGGGACATGGAGAAGTTTTTGAAAAAGGCCTACAGGCAGTATTATTTCAGGCCGAAATACATTGCAAAGGCAGTGAAGCAGAGGCTGAAAAACAGGGAGCTTGCAAAAACAAGCCTGCGAAGCGGCTGGAACCTGCTGAAATACCTGAAGGATTAGGGCATGGTGCAATATGAAACTAGTTGTCCAGATTCCCGCTTTCAATGAGGAAAAAACAATTGCACAGGTAATAAGGGAAGTCCCGGCAAAAATAAGCGGGATTGATTCAATAAAAATCCTTGTTGTAAACGACGGAAGCACCGACAAGACAGCGCAGGAAGCAAAAAAAGCGGGTGCAGACAAAATTTTTTCCCATGGCTCTAACAAGGGCCTTGGCCTTGCGTTCAGGAACGGGATTATGGAAGCCCTGAAAATGGGCGCAGACATTATTGTGAACATTGACGGCGACATGCAGTTCAACCCAGGGGACATTCCAAAACTCATTGCACCAATTCTTAATGGAGAAGCCGACCTTGTGACATGCACGCGTTTCAAGGACAAGGCAAAGTCCCCGAAAATGCCTTTTATCAAAAAATTCGGCAATGGGGTTTTTACAAAAATAATTTCAATGCTTGCAAAGCAGGAATTTACTGACACACAGTGCGGATTCAGGGCATACTGCAGGGAATGCGCCCTGCGCATGAACCTTTTCGGAAAGCACACCTATACGCAGGAAGCGCTCCTTGATGCAGTGGAAAAAGGCTTCAGGGTGAGGGAAGTTTCCTGTGAAGTAAGGGGCCAGAGGCAATTCGGAAAATCAAAGGTTGTTGAAAGCTGGTTCAATTATTCCCTTAAGGCAGCCCTCATAATAACAAGGACAATAAGGGACCACAGGCCCCTGCAGTTTTTCGGCTCAATAGGCCTGCTGCTTTTCCTTGCAGGGGCAGTGAGCGCATTTGTTTTGTGGATAAGGCTGCTTATCGAGCACAAAATCGACCCTTTCATGTGGGTTGTTTATGCAGATGTAATCCTGATTGTCCTGGGCTTCCTGCTCC
>JAQTPU010000083.1 GCA_028712575.1 Candidatus Iainarchaeum sp. | reverse complement strand
GAAAAACCACAAAAACGCCTGCAACAACCCGAATGCACAGTTCCAAAGGCAGATTACAATTGAAGATGTAATGAATTCAGGATACGTTGCCTCTCCATTGAAGCTATTGGACTGCTCGCCGCTTACTGACGGTGCTGCCGCAGTTATTTTGTGCGAAACAGAAAAGGCAAAAAAAATCTGCGAAAAGCCAGTGGAAATACTTGCTTCAACACAGGCATCGGATTCCCTTGCGCTTACAGGAAGAAAATCCCTCACTGAAATGACTGCAACAAAAATTGCTGCAAAAGAGGCATATGAAAAAGCAAAGGTTTCCGCAAAAAACATCAGCTTTGCGGAAGTGCACGACTGCTTTACAATTGCGGAAATAATGGCAATAGAGGATTTGGGCTTTTTCAAAAAAGGAGAGGGAGGCAAGGCAACTGAAAAAGGAAAAACCTCCCTTGAAGGCGAAATACCAGTCAATCCAAGCGGCGGCCTTAAAGGCAAGGGCCATCCAGTGGGTGCAACTGGAGTTGCACAGGCAATAGAGGCATTCTTACAGCTGCGCGGAGAAGCGGAAAAAAGGCAGGTAAAAGACGCAAAAATCGGCTTAACCCACAATGTAGGTGGAAGCGGAGCAACTGCAGTGATTCATATTTACAGGCAGATTGGGGGCAAGAGGTGATTTGAATGGTTCATAATTCATTGCCATTGCAATGGAGAAAATATCCCGAAAGGTATTATTTGAAGGGAAATTACTGTGAAAACTGCAAGACAAGCTTTTTCCCCCAGAGAAAAATCTGCCCTAACTGCAGGAGAAAAGGAAGGCTGATTGAAAAAGAAACCCCTTTTACGGGAAAAATTGTTTCCTGGACAGAGGTTTCAGTAGGCCCTTTTGGATTTGAAAACGAAACACCTTATTTCATTGCAATAATAGAGCTTGAAAACGGAGTGAAAATCTTGAGCCAGATAGTCGACAGCGCAAAGGAAAAAGTAAAAACAGGCGCAAAAGTAAAAAAAATCTTCAGAAAAATATCCGACATTGACCCTGAAGGCGCGATTGCATACGGATATAAGTTCAAGGTAACGGATTAAGGTGAATGCTTGGCGCAGGGAATTGGTTTTGGAAAAACAATTCTTTTCGGGGAACATTTTGTAGTGTACGGGTTGCCTGCAATTGCGGCTGCATTAAGCGATTTCACAGAGGCAACAGTTGTTGCCGGAACAAAAGGGCTTGAATTTATTGATAATAGGCCTGAAACTCCGGGCTATAAGGAAACAAAAAAAGAAGAAATCGGGTGCCAGTTGTCCGCACTTGTAAAACACTTCAATTTGGATTTGGAAAAAAAACCATTGAAAATAACTCTTTCAGGAAACCTTGTCTGCGCTTCAGGAATCGGTGCAAGCGCAGCTCTTGCTGCAAGCATTGCGCGCGCTCTCAATGAAGAACTAAAGCTGAACCTTTCAGATGAAGAGGTAAACCAGGCGGCATTTGCTGCAGAATGCGCGGGAAGCGGGCCGGCAAGCGGAATTGACAACACATGCTCTGTTTACGGCGGCTTTATTATTTTTGAAAAAAACCTGCAGGGCGGCAAAAACAGGATTGAAATAATAAAAGTGAAAAAGCCGGTTGAAATTGTCCTGGCAAACTCAGGCACAACACAGGAAACAAAAAAAATTGTAGCAGACGTAAAAGCACTGAAAGAAAAAAAGCCGAAAGAGTTCGAAAAAATGTTTTCAGATTACAGCAAACTCTGCAATTCCGCAATACAGGCATTAAAAAAAGAAGACTGGAAAAAAGTCGGGGCTCTTATGGGCAAAAACCACGGGCTTCTGCAAAAGATAACTGTTTCATGCAAAGAGCTTGACAAAATGCAGAAAATTGCTTTGAATGCAGGCGCCTTTGGTGCAAAGCTGACTGGGACTGGACGAGGCGGACTGCTGATTGCGCTTACACCCGGAGAAAAACTCCAGGAAAAAGTTGCTAATGCACTGAAAAAAGCTGGTTTTGCATGCCAAAAAACAAAAATCGGGATTGAATGAAAAAAATAATCGTTGCAATATGTGGGGCTTCAGGCGTTCAGTATGGGATAAGCCTGCTTGAGGCTTTGAAAGAGGCAAAAATTGAAACACACCTGATTCTAAGCGAATGGGCGGAAAAGCTCATTAGGGAAGAAACAAGTTGCTCTGTTGCAGAAGTAAAAAAGCTTGCAAGCAGGGTTTATGATTACAAGGACATGGCTGCTGCAATAAGCAGCTCCTCTTTTTTAGTTGATGGAATGGTTGTCTGCCCTGCAACAGTAAAAACCGTTTCGGAAATAGCAAATGCCGATTCAAGCAACTTGATTTCAAGGGCAGCGGATAATATGCTGAAAACAAGGAAAACTCTTGTGGTATGCATAAGGGAAACACCTTTAAGCGGGCCCTGCTTGGAAAACCTGGCAAAGATACCGCAGTACGGCGGGATAGTAATGCCGTTAAGCCCTGGCTTTTACCACAAACCAAAGAATATAAAGGAATTAATGGATTTTATTACCGGAAAGATAATGGATTTGCTTGGAATAGAAAACAAAAAATTTCAAAGGTGGAAATAATGGGTTTTAGGGAAACAATTTCAAAACTTGAAAAACAGGAAAAATTATTGAAAATTTCAAAACCAGTGAGCAAAAAGCTTGAAGCATCGGGCATATTGAAGGCAGTTGAACCAAGGCCTGTGCTCTTTGAAAAAATAAAAGAATCAAAATTCAGGGTTGCAGGGAATGTTTTTCCAACAAAAGAAACAGTTGCTGATTATTTCGGATGCAAAGTAAACGAGCTTATTCCTGTTATTACAAAAGCAATTGAAAATCGCGCAAAGCCGGAAGAAGTGAAAAAAGCCCCAAGCCAGGAAGCAGAAATGGAAAAAATTGATTTGGATGAACTGCCAATGCTCTTCCACTGTGCAAATGATGGAGGAAATTATATCAGCAGCGGAGTAGTTGTTTCAAAATCCCCTGAATACGGGCAGAACCTTGATTTTCACAGATGCATGCAGATTGGAAAAAACAAGTTCACAGTAAGAATTGTAAGGGAAAGAAATTTTGACACTTTTATTAAAAAACAGGGAGAAATGCCAATGGCAGTATGCGTTGGAAATGGCGCGGAGATATTAGTTGCTGCTGCAACAAGCGTTGAAATAGGAATTAACGAGTTGGAAATTGCAAACGCGTTGAAACCAATCAGGGTTGTAAAAGCAAAGACTTTTGACGCATTTGTTCCTGCTGATTGTGAATTTGTCCTTGAAGGAATTATCAGGGAGAAAGACAGGCAGGATGAAGGCCCGTTTGTTGACCTTACGGAAACACAGGACATTGTAAGGAAAGAGCCTGTTTTTGAAGTAAAAAAAATCACTCACAGGAAAGATGCAATCTGGCAGGCATTATTGCCCGGAGCACTTGAACACAAGATTTTAATGGGAATGCCGCGAGAGCCAACAATTTACAAAAAGGTCAATGAAGCTGGAATAAAATGCTTGGATGTGAATGTAAGCCCCGGAGGCTGCAGCTGGCTGCATGCAAGAGTAAAAATTGACAAGCAGAATGAAGAAGACGGAAAAACAGCGATAAAGGCTGCTTTTGAAGGCCATAAAAGCTGCAAGCACATTTTCATTCTCGACAAGGACATTGACATTTACGATTCTGAAAATGTTGAATGGGCAATGGCAACAAGATTTCAAGCGGATGTGGATTTTGTAATGAAAGACAAGGAAAAAGGCTCAAGCTTGGACCCAAGCGCAAATCCGGAAAATCACTTCACGACAAAATGCGGTTTCGACTGCACAAAAAGCCTTGTTGCAAAAGGAAAAAATTATTCAAAAACAGAATTTCCAAAAGTTGACCTGGACAAATATCTGGGAAAGGAAAAGAAGGCGAAAAAATGAAGCTGACGAAACAGGAAGAAGAAATGCTTGCTGGAAAGCAGGGAAATGCTGTCAGGAAAAGCATGGAGATTTTAACAGCATTGGGAGAAATTTACGGCGCAAAAAGGTTAATTGATGCTACAAGCGTGCAGATAGCGGGAGTAAGCTACGATAATTTGGGAGATCCCGGCCTGGAGTTTTTGGCAGAAATGGCAAAAGACGGAAAAGTAAAAGTTCTCACAACACTAAATCCAGCAGGAATGGATTTGGAAAACTGGCAAAACTTGGGAATTTCAAAGGAATTTGCAGAGAAGCAGGAAAAAGTGATCTCTGCTTTCAAGGCAATGGGAGTAATAACAACCTGCACATGCACACCCTATCTAATTGGAAACTGCCCGCATTTTGG
>JAQTPU010000082.1 GCA_028712575.1 Candidatus Iainarchaeum sp. | reverse complement strand
ATCATTCATGTCCGGGCTCTGGGAATCATTCGATATTTGGATTGTATTCGCCGAAACAAAAACCCCTGTGCCATTCACATCAGTGGCCTGCGCCAACAAAAAATAATTCGCATCAACAACACTTGAAGCATTCCAGGAATAGGTGCAGTTCACATCGTTGGTTGTGCTTGGAAATGCACCCGCACAAGTGTAACTGCTTAAAGCCTGCGAAACAATATCAGTCCCACCGACCTGCGCGGAAGAATATTTCAGAATCACTGAAGAAACATCCCCCACAGCGCCATTGCTTGTCGAAACATTAAAATCCAAAAGAACACTGCCAGCAAACAAACCAACCAACGGGCTTGTTATGGCAATATACGGGCTGTTCTGGTCGTAATGAAAACCTGTGCTTCTGTTGTAGTCAAGCCTGTTGTCATAGCGGACTGTTCTGCCCTGGAAATATGTGTCTGTGCCGAGAGTGTTGTTTCCCATTCCCTCCAGTTGCTGGATTCCGTATGGGTTCAGAAGGAAGTTCCTGTCGCTTCCGTCATCTATAAAGGGCGTTGTTCCAAGGTAGATTGTGTTTGTTCCTTCTGTGTAGCTGTCTGCGTTTTTGTCGTTTGCCCAGAAGGCGTTGTTGTTTGCGTTTACTATTCCGCCTGTGCTTTCCAGATTTGCATCTGTTACCGCGCTTCCTTTGCTGTATGCAAAGATGTTGTTGTACATATTTGTTATTTCCGCGCAGTGCTTCCCGTCTGCCGATTTTGTGCTCAAGTATATTGCCCCGCCGTTTGTATCTGCCCTGCTGTCTATGAATGTGTTATTGTAGAGATTGGTTATTTTTGGCGAGCTCCAATTGTCAACATTAAAAAATATGCCTCCGCCCAGGCTTTTTGCCGCGTTTTTTTTGAATAAATTGTTGTAAAAATTTGTTATTTCTGAATTGTACAGGTATATTGCCCCGCCATTGCCTTTTGAATTGTTGTCCACGATTTTGTTGTTGTAAAAATTTGTTATTTTTAATCCTCCAAGATAGTATATTGCCCCGCCTGTGCTTGCTGCGCGGTTTCCTGTAAAATTGTTGTCAAAAAAATTAGTGATTGCTGCAAACATATATGCGCCTGGGCCGTTATAGCCGTTATTGCCAATGAACTTGTTTCCATAAAAATTTGTCACTGCCCCGGTTATCTTTGCCCCGCTTCCGTAGGCTATTCCCTTTGCACTGTTGCTTGTGAAAGTGTTGTTGTAAAAGTTTGCTATTGCAGCTGCGCTTGAGAATGCGCCTGCATTTCCATAGCTTACGCTGTCGTCGTTCGAATTATTGTCCACAAACGTGTTGTTGTAAAAGTTTACAATTATTCCGCTTGCACTTGCATACATTCCCGCGCCTTCGTTTGTGGTTATATTTTTTGAAAATGTGTTGTTGTAAACATTGTTGACTGCCGCATTGATGAAAAATCCTGCCCCTGCATTCGGCCCATTATTGTCATGAAATGCATTGTCACGCACGTTCCCCAGGTAGCGGTTGATTGCAATTCCCTGTTTTCCGTATCCGATGTCCAAATGGGAAAATTCGTTTGCATCGGAAGTGATGCCTGCATTTGAAAACAAATATATTGCGCTGTTGTAATCGCCTCTTCCCGGAACCCCGTTTGAATCAGTTGCTGTTGAACCCACTGAATCATCGTTCTGCGAAGTAAAAATTATTTTGTTGCCCGAAGCGCCCTGCGCTTTCAGCACCCCCTTGTTCCAGACGCGCAGGTTTGTTGTGGCGCCCTCATTCGCCTTTAGCTTCACAATTGTCCCGGGATTGATTGTCAGCTGGCAGTTTTCAATGTCGACATTGCCGTCGACATTCAAAAAATAGGTATTGTCGCTTGTCCAGGTTGCATTGGCATCCCCGGAATTGCAGACGCTCTTTGTCACTGTGACAAGCCCTGCGCTTGCAGTCATGCAGAAAAATGTTGTTGCCAGCAGAATTGCCAGAATTTTTATTGGGAACATTGTTCAAAAATGAACTTTTTCATATATATACTTTGCTTTTCCGCAGGTCCGGAAAAAAAAACAGCGTAAAGCTTAAAGTATCATGTGGGCGAGCCTGAATTGTATGTTCGTAGGGCCGATTGAATAGGTTATTTTCATTGGGGAATCTGTTTTCATTTCCAACAGGATTTTTTTGTCGGGGTCGGCCTCTTTTACAATGCTCTGCAGGAAGTTCAGCGAGTATTTGCTTATTATTTCCTGGGCCTTTTCCTGCTTTTCCTGTTTTTCAGCGATTTTTGCGCTTGTTATTTTTGCCTGTTTTACTGTCGCCTTTACATTGCCTGAACTGCCCTGCGATTCGATTGTAAAGGAGGAATTTTTTATTTTGAAAACAGCGCTGCTTCCGAACAGCGAGGCGTCTTTCAATGCCTCTTTCAGTATGCGCGCATTGACATCGATTTTTGCATCGAATTTTGTTTCAGGAATGTTTATTTCCTCTTCATTGAGGTCGATAAGGGGAAGCGCAAAGTTCCTTGTTGTTTCGCCGTCAAAGGAAAGCAGGAGCTCTGATTCAGTAACGTTCATTGTAAGCTTGTCTTCGGGAAAGGCGCGGTTCATTATTCTGCCCAGCTCGACCAGGTCAACGCCTACAAGCGTGGGTTCAATCGAGTATTTTTCAAAAACCGCCTTTGGAAGCTCGAATTCCACAAAAACTACCTGGCTTGGGTCGATTGCCTTGAAAAAAATCCCTGAATCCGAAAAGTGGAGATTCCCTTCGGAAATAAAACTGGAAATTGAGTCTATTGCCTTTTTCCAGGGGGCAGTGTTTTTTAGTTCTATTGCCATTCTCACAACCAATACTTAATTGGCCCATAAATATTATTTAAACGTTTGCTGTGGCAAAAGGTTTTAATGCAGAAACAGGAAAAGCGCGGAATAGTATTGTTCATGCCGAAGCCGTCTGAAAAGGGCTATTACAACGGCCTGCCCCTTGCACTTATGAATGCCGCATCCCTGATTGACAGGGGCAGGTTTGAAATAAGGATTATTTCCGCACAGCGGGGCAGGGACTATAAAAAAGAAATTTCAGAGGCGGTTGATGAAAAAACATTGCTTTTCGGTGTCAGTTCAATGACAGGCTACCAGATAAAAAACTCGATTGAGGCAATAAAAATTGCCAGGAAAAAAAACCCTTCAATTCCCGTTGTCTGGGGCGGTTATCACTGTTCCCTGATGCCTGAAGAAACCCTGCAGAGCGAGTTTGCAGACATTGCAATAATCGGCCAGGGCCAGAGGGCGCTTGCCGAACTATCCGATGCGCTTCTGGAAAACAAAGGCCTTGGCGCAATAAGGGGGCTTGGCTATAAAAGCAGGGGGAAAATAAAAATCAATGCCTGCAGGGAGCCCGAGGACATCAATAATTTTCCCGATATTGATTTTTCGCTTGTTGATGTTGAAAAACACGTTATGATTGTTGAAGGCAAAAAATACATCAACCTCTGGACTTCTTACGGCTGCCCCCACAGGTGCGGCTTCTGCGTTGAGCCCACGCTTTCAAAGAGAAGATGGTTCGGGCTTGAGGCAGGGCGCGTGCTGAAGCAGATGGAATGCCTGATTGAAAACCAGGGCATAGAGTTTTTCGGATTTAATGACAATAATTTTTTTGTTGACAGGGAGCGTGTGAGAAAAATCTGCGAGGGCATAATCAAAAAAGGCTGGAAAATACAATGGGGGGATGCAAACGGCAGGACAAAGCAATTGCTTTTGTATGATGAAAAATTGTGGGCCCTTATGGAAAAAAGCGGCTGCAAAAGCATTCTCATTGGCGCGGAATCCGGAAGCCAGGAGGCGCTTGACCTTATTGCAAAGGACACTTCCCCTGAAGACACTGTAAAATTGAGCGCAATTGCAAGAAGGCACAATATTGACATTGTGTTTTCATTAATGGCCGGCATTCCGCGGTATCCCGATTACCTGGACAAAAAAAAGGCTGATGCCGGAGTCAGGAAAGAAATCAATGACATTCTTGAAATGATGGACAAAAGCCTGCCTGAAAAAAAATACCATGCAATCCTGTTTTTTGTTTACACGCCCTATCCCGGCAATCCCTTGTTTGAAATAAGCAGGAAATGCGGCTTCAATCCCCCGAAAAACCTCGAGGAATGGGCTGAATTTGAAATAATTGCAAACCATGTTCCCTGGGTTTCAAAAAAGAACTACAACAAGGTCAGGCTGTTGATGGATTTTGTTTTTCCCTATGCCTGCGATTATTACAAAAAAAAGCACATAAGGCAGCTTGGGTTCATGCATGATGTTTTC
>JAQTPU010000081.1 GCA_028712575.1 Candidatus Iainarchaeum sp. | reverse complement strand
CACTGTTTCAATGGCCCAATATGCTTATGACACAACAAATGTCAGAGACCCGAGAATATTGCCCTATTTTATAATTGACAGCACTGGACAAGGCAGGGAAGGCGCTTTCTTCCAGACCTGCAGCATAGATGAAAAAGGACAAAAAATTGTCTGCGGAGGAAACAATATTCCCTTTGACCAGTGGGCAAACATTCCAACAGCATGGCAGAAACTGCCAAACCAATTTTCAGACCAAAGAACCCCAATTTTTATTTACAGAGACCAAAAGCTGCCAATACTTTATGTTTTCAATGAAGCAAGCAACAACAGCACAGCAGTAAAATTATGGTTCAATGAGCCTGAAACAATGAAATTTTTTGAAGAATCCTATTCCCAGGAAGGGATAAAAATTTTCAAGATTAAAAAAGAAGCAATTGCACAGGGCCCCGGCAGCCAATAAAGGCAGTTGCCATAAAAAAGGTGTGTTTGTTGTCGCTGTTTTTTGTCGTAATAATACTTGTAATAACAATGGCTTTTTTTGTCCCGAATTATGTCCTGCCCTTGTGGATTGCGCGCATGAAAAAAAGGGGCATGACGGGAAAAGACATCAACAAGATTAACAGGCCTGAAGTTGCCGAACTCGGCGGGATTCCTGTCTGGCTGGGCTTTTCATTTGCAATAATGATTGCGATTTTCTGTTCAACCTACCTGCATCTTGTCGGCATAAACCTGACATACCTGCTTGCGGGCCTTGCAACAATAATCATAATAGGCTTTCTCGGGGCAATAGATGACCTGATAGGCTGGAAAGACGGGATAAGGCAGTGGCAGCACGCGCTGATTCCCCTGCTTGCCGCCCTTCCCCTGATGGCGATAAAAATCGGGAATCCTGCAATAAAAATCCCTTTTATCGGCCTGCTTCCAAGCGAATTTTTTATTCCTTTCTTCGGAATCGTTTCCTTCGGGGTTATTTATTCGCTTTTCATTGTCCCGATAGGCGTGACAGGGGCGAGCAATGCGACAAACATGCTTGCGGGCCTGAACGGGCTTGAAGCGGGAATGGGCGCAATAATGGCTTTCACTCTGCTCATAATCTCGATTTTATACGGGCAGGTTGAATCCACAATAATTGCGGCTGCAATGTTCGGCGCATTAATCGCTTTTTTGCGTTTCAACTGGTATCCCGCAAAAGTGTTCGGGGGGGACAGCCTTACGCTCATGATAGGGGCGAGCATTGCAACAATAGTGATACTGGGAAACATGGAAAAAATCGGTGTCCTGATAATGGCGATATACTTTGTGGAACTGGTTCTCAAGGCAAGGTATAAAATGCAGGTTGAAAGCTTCGGTGTTCCGCAAAAAAACGGTGTCCTGAAGGCGCCTGTTAAAAAAAGCGGTTCTCTCACGCATGTGATAATGAAAATGGGGAATTTCACTGAAAAGCAGGTTGTTTTGAGGATACTCACCCTGCAGGTAATAGTCAGCGCAGTAACATTCCTTGTTTTTTTCTTGAGGGTTGATTTCTGAGGCTTGCTATGAAAATCTGTTTGGCTTGTTCTGCAGGCGGGCATCTCACTGAACTGTTGCAGCTTGAAAAAGCATGGCTGGGAAAAGAGCATTTTTTTGTTTCCGATTACAGGGGCAATGCAATAGGGCTTTCAAAAAAAGAAAGGGTCATTTTTGCCGAATGCCCGCGGAGAAACCCCGTGAAACTGGCAAAAAATTTTTTCCAGAGCCTCGGGATAATCCTGCGGGAAAAACCCGATGCAATAATAAGCACAGGCGCGGACACTGCGGTCCCGCTCTGCATTTTGGGGCGAATGTTCGGCAAAAAAATAATTTTTATTGAAAGCTTCTGCAGGGTAAGGGAGCCGAGCGTCAGCGGAAAAATAATGTACCGGGTTGCAGATGTTTTTTTTGTGCAGTGGGAGGAAAACCTGAAATTTTTTCCGAAAGCGAAATTCGCGGGAAGCGTGTTCTGAATGAAAATCTTTGTAAGCGTCGGAACGCACCCGCAGCAGTTCAACAGGCTGCTTCAGCGGATGGACATGCTTCTGGCAGAGGGAAGAATTTCAGCCGAGGTTTTTGCGCAGGCGGGCAATTCGGATTACAAGCCTGAAAATTTCAAGTTTGAAAAATTTTTGGGAGAAGCTGAATTTGAGGAAAAATTCTCATGGGCGGACATTGTCGTTTCCCATGGGGGGGCCGGCACGATAATCAATGCAATGCTCAACAGGAAAAGGCTTGTTATTGTCCCGAGGCTGAAAAAATTTTCCGAGCACACAAACGACCACCAGCTTGACCTTGCGGAGGCGCTTGAAAAGAAGGGCAGTGCAATTGCAGTTTTTGAAATTGAAAAATTGGGAGATGCGATAAGAAAGGCTGAAAAATTTGTCCCGAAAATTTCTTCAAACAGGGAAAGCCTTGTGAATGCAATAACTGAAATTCTGGAGAAGGTAAAATGAACCCAAACGACAAAAGGATTGTGATTGCCGGCGCGGTTGTTTTTGCACTGCTGTTTTTTCTTGTTTACCCGAATTTTTACCATTATCCGGATGAACAGACCTACCTTAGAAATGCGTACCTTATTTTTAACGGAAAAATGCTGATAACAGACCCGCTTTATTCATACGGGTATGCATTCAATGGCAGCGCTTATGTAAGCGCATATCCCCCGCTGCATTCTGTGATTATTGCACCGTTTGCTTTTTTCGGCTGGCAGTCCAGTTTTCTGGCGGGGCTTGTTCTTCAGCTGATAAACCTTTTTATTTTCTGCAAAATACTCAAAAAGCTTGATCTGCCTGTTGTTTTCAGCCTGTTGTACCTTTTCTTTCCCTCAATTGCGCTTCTCTCGGCGACTCTTCAGGCCGAAATGTCATCAATAACCTTTGTCCTTCTCACTGCATATTTTTTCCTGCGCAATGACAAAAAGGGGTTTGCGCTCTCGGGTTTTTTTGCAGGGCTTTCAGTGCTTTCGCGCTACACCAATGCGGCAGTTGCACTTGCCTTTCTTGTTGCAATTCTCCTGGATAAGGAACAGCGTTCAAGGGCCTGGATTTTCATTGCAGGCGCTGTTCCGGGGGCGGTGCTGATGCTGGTTTTCAACAGCTTTTTGTACGGCGGGCCTTTTGCAACAGCATATTCAATAATGGGTTATGCATCCTTCACTTTGCAGGATTTCCCGTTAAAGGCGCTTTATTACATTGCGCTTTTGTCCGCAATTTATCCCCTGATGTTTTTTGCAATGTTTTTCTCAAAAAACAGGCTGCGCAATGCAACAATAATTTCAAGCGTTTTGTTTGTCGCGCTCTGGGGAAGCTATTTTTTCTTTTATCCGAGATTCAGGCTTGAGGACCTGATAATAGGCACGGATAAATTTGAGCCGATAGTGCCGTTGATGCTTGTGTGCTATGCGGAGTGCGTTTGGGCCGGAATAAAAAAATTCTCGCTTGAAAAGCACATGGGAAAAATTGCGGCTGCCGCAATAATCCTGCTTGTTGCATGCTCGGGCTTTGTAATGCTGAAGCACAAGGAAAAGCAGGACCAGAAATTCGGTGTTTTCAGGCAGATTTATTCTGAAACAGGGCAGGGCGCACTGATAATCGTGGATGAAAAAATCCCTTCGCTTTCAGGCGGTTACAAGGAAACCCCCTTTACGGGGATGTTTTTCACTGAATTTTTCGGCGACAGGAAGCTTGCAAGCATAAATGGGGATTATGCAAAATACATCACTGATGAGGACAACACCTTCTTTATGACAGTGCAGATGGATCCTGACATACGGGTGGAAATAACAAAATTACAGAAGCCATAAAATAATTTCTTTTCAGGTTTTTTAAATGAAAAAGGAAAAATTGTCGATTATTGTGCCTGTTTTTAACGAGGAAAAAACAATCAGGGAAATCCTTTCAAGGCTTTTGAAAGCAAAATTGCCTGTTGAAAAAGAAATAATAGTGGTTAATGACGGAAGCACTGACAGGAGCCTTGAAATCATAAGGGAATTTGCAAAAAAGCGCGGGGAAATTCTTGTTATAAGCAAAAAAAACGGGGGAAAGGGCTCTGCTGTAATAACAGGCATGAAAAATTCCACTGGCAGCATAATGATTGTACAGGATGCAGACCTTGAATACAACCCCGAGGAAATTGAAAGTGTAATAATGCCCATCCTTGAGGAAAAGGCAAAGGTTGTTTTCGGCTCAAGGTTCAAGGGAAAAATAATCGGGAAAAAAATTTTGTCGCACTATATTGGAAACAAGGTTTTGTCGCTTGCAACCGCAATCCTTTTTTTCCACAGGATTTCGGACATGGAAACCTGC
>JAQTPU010000080.1 GCA_028712575.1 Candidatus Iainarchaeum sp. | reverse complement strand
TTTCAAACCTTGTTTTCCCGACAGGGGAGAAAGCGGAAAAATAGGTCCTGTGCAGGGAAGTATTTTCATACAGCCAATTCATTCTCTGCAGAATCTGCCTGTCTGTCTCTTCAAGCGCGCCGACAACAAGCTGCGTGGTAAAGCCCGCCCTCAACATCCCTTTCCTGTTTGCCTCGTCAATCCATAACAGCCTTTTCACAAGGTCATTCCTGTAGTCCTTTGTGCTTGACATTTCGGAAAACAGGCCCTCTTCCGCAGATTCAATGTTAAGGGACATTCTTGTTGCAAGGCCTGCCATTTCAAAAATTTTTTCTTTTGAAGAGCCGGGCAGGGCCTTTAAATGCAGATAGCCCCTGAAACCGAATTGTTTCCTCAAAATCCTTGCGGATTCAATCATTGAATCCATTGACCTGTCGGCATTTCCGGAAACTCCGGAACTTAAAAATAAGCCGTTTACAAAAGCTTTCCTTTCAAGAAAAGAAAAGCCCTTCGCCATTTCTTCCGGGGAAAGGCTTTCTTTTTTTGCCCTGCAGGTGTTTGCACAATAATTGCAGTCATGCAGGCATGAATTTGTCTGCAATACTTTCATTAACCTGCAGTTTTCGCTTGTATTCGAACAGTCATAAACAATGTTTTCAAGCTCTGCGGGAATTTTCGATTTGCGCAGGCTTTTCTGCTTTACTCCGCCGCACGAATCCCAGGAAGCAGAATTTCCAAGAACCCTTAATTTTTCCAAAAGCATGCAAAGAATTGGTTTTTGCCGGTTAAAGGCTGTTTTGGGAGTGGATTTCCCCTGTTGCAACCGGCAATTTCATGCGCCTTCAATGGGCTCTTCTTTTTTCTTTTTCTGCTTTTTCTGCTCTTTTTTTTGCGTGCCCGGGCCCTGGTCTGTAAGCTCTTCCGCGATTTTTTCAGGGCTTTCGGGGACAGGTTTTTCCTTTGATTCCTGCCTCCAGAAAAAGGCAAGGACAATTGCAACAGCAACAATCACTATTGCTGCGCCAATAATCATTACTCCGGCATTATCCTGCCCTGCCGGGACAAGGCCTGCCGAACCCGCATTCCTGTCGGAGTTTGCATCATTGCCTGCCTGTACTGGAAGGTTTATGTTTTCATCAGGGTATCCTTCAAAATTCCGGTCAGGGCAGGGAAGGCCTTTTGTTTCATGCTTCACTACCTGCGATTCAATCCATTTGTCCAGCATTGCAAAATCCCCGATCCTGTACTCCGGCCCTATGAAAAGCACAGGGCCCCTGTCCCAGACGGGAATTGAATTTCCCTGGGAATCAACTGCATATTTTGGCACTGAATATTTCTCATAAAGCGAATGCAGCAAGCCGGCATTGCCGTTCATGTCAATCCTGTTTACGTCAAAATTCGCGTATTTCGCTTCCACTGCCTTGAATGCGGCATTGACATTTGCGCAGTGCGGGCAGCCCTGTGAAAAAAAGAAATATGCGCACACAGTGCTGTTCCGGGCATTATTGTCTGCCGCAAGAACAGGCGCAGAGAAAAGCGCGAGCAGAATTGCAACCGCAATGAAGAAAATTTTTTTATCCAATCAAACCACTTACTAATAGCGCTTGGCTAAATTTTTTAATTATATCAGTTTTTGGAGTTTTTTTGCTATTCAAACAAAACCTTCATTATGTATAAGAAAATCACTCCTATTATGAAGAATGCAAATGCGGTTGCAAGTTTTTTTGTGTCTGTTTCCTTGTGCAGTTCCGGAATAAGGTCCGAGGCGGCAATGTAAATGAATCCCCCTGCTGCAAACGGCAGCAAAAAATTTGAAAAGCCGGTTTGCGCCGCAAGCAGGAACCCTATTATTCCGCCCGCCACGCATGTCAATTGCGAGACAAAGGTGAATGTGAGCGCCTTTGCCCTGTCAAAGCCGCCGTGGACAAGGACTGCGAAATTCCCGAGCTCCTGCGGAACCTCGTGCGCAATTATTATTGCGGTTGTTATTGCCCCGAATTCAAGGCTTACAAGGAAGCTTGCCGCAATGACAAGCCCGTCAATAAAATTGTGTATGCCGTCGCCGAGCACTATCAGGTAGGTTACCGGGTGCGTTTCGCACCGGCCTTCATGGCAGTGGTGCCAGTGCAGGACCCTTTCAATGAAAAAGAAAAGGATGAATCCGACAAACAGCCAGATAAATGCGGCCTGCACTCCAAGAGGCCCTATTGATTCCGCAAGCAGGTGGAAAAATGCGCCGCTTAGCAGTGCGCCTGCCGAAAAGCCCACGAGCGCAAAAAGAATCTTGTCCAGGTTTTTCTGGCTCATTTTCATTGTAAAAATTCCAATCAGGCCTACAAGGCTGTCCACGATTGTGGCAAGGACAATCCATTCAAGAACCATAACAACAACTTCAGGCGTTATTATATTAAGCTGCTTCAAATCGGTTTTAAAAACGTGCGCAGGCGCTTTTTTTTTACGAAACTGCCCATTTCCTTTTTTTTGCATGCACAGTTTTTTTCTGTCCGAATTTTTTTTCAATGGTGTAAATGCCGAGGCCTATTGCAGTGAACACAATTGCAATTCCGAATTCAAACAGGGAATAGCTCAATAGCATGAATCCGCAGGTCAGTGCCCCGAGAACAGCGGTTACAGGGATTCTGCCTATGTTTAAGGGAATCCTGAAAGCCGGCTTGTAATACTGGTTTTTCAGCCTTACTGCAATCAGGGACAGGTTCACGAAAAGAAAGGCCGTAAAAACAAGGAATGTTGTTGCCTTTGCAATAACGCTTATGTCTGAAAAAAAGGCCATTGCAATTGCGCCGAGCATTGCAACAAAAACCGCGACATAAGGCGCGCCTGTTTTTTTATAAACCTTTGTTATTATCCTCGGAAATTCGCGTTTTTCCCCCATTCCATAAATAAGCCTTGACGTAACTATCAAATCCACAAGCACTGTGCTCAACATTGCAAACAGGGCGACAATTGTAAAAACAAGCCCGAGGTCTGCACCGCTTGCCCTTGTTGCGGCGTCTGCAAGCGGCGCTGTTGAAGCCCCAAGCTCTGCGGGGGACATTATGCTTACTGCGCTTATTGCAACAAGCACATAAATAACGCTTGTAATCGCTATGCTTGCAAGAAGCGCCTTAGGCACAATCTGCCTTGCGTGCCTTGTTTCCTCGCTTAGCTTTACAATTGCCTCAAAACCGATATATGCAAAAAAAATCAGGGTTGTTGCGCCAAGCACTCCTGTAATGCCGTTGTTCAGCTGGAAATAAT
This sequence comes from Candidatus Iainarchaeum sp., assembly GCA_028712575.1. Classification (GTDB taxonomy): domain Archaea; phylum Iainarchaeota; class Iainarchaeia; order Iainarchaeales; genus JAGVNX01. The sequence continues at coordinate 1,149 of JAQTPU010000080.1, read as the reverse complement.
CCACGCTCCCAAGCTTCGGGATTCCCAGGGCTATTATTATAAAAATTCCCAACAGGGAAAGCAGCGTGAAAACAATGTTCAGCTTTGCAGAAACAGTTATTCCGAACAAATCCACAATTGAAAGCAGCACTATGAGCACTATTGCAGTGAGGACAACAGGGACTGGAATTATTTTTGCGAGATAGCCCGCAAAGCCCAGCGAGACTGTTGCTGCCGCAATAAAGCCCACAACAGCAACAAGCCAGCCTATGAGGAATGCGAGCCAGTCTTTTCCGAATGCCTGCTTCAGGTAATTCGCTTCTCCGCTTGCACCCGGAAATGCGGAGCTTAATTCCGCATAGCTAAGGCCTGTAAAAGAGGCGATTATTGCGCCGAGCAGGAAGCTTATCCAGACTCCGTTGCCCGCAATTCCGGATGCCTGGCCGACAAGCACATAAATTCCCGCGCCTACAATTATGCCTATTCCGTACATTGTCAGCGTGAAAAAATTCAGTGCCTTGTGCAGTGCCATAAGTTTCCACTATTCAAACATTCTTTTCTGCTTTGCGGCTGAAAATTCAGGATTGCGGCAGTTTCCCCTGCCGGGAAAGCCGAAGAAAATTTTTTCCCTGTCAAAATTGTCCTTGATTGCGGAATTTACAGAATCCCTGACATCCAAAAAATTTTTTTTGTCCTTGATGAAATAAACCGCCTGGATATTTGCGCCCCAGTCCTTAAAATCCGAAAACACGACAACCGGGTTTTTTTCGCATCTCTTGTCGTTTTCAACGGCTTCTTTTATGATTCTTTTTGCCTTTTCCACCTTTTTCAGCGGAGTTTCAAAGCCGAGCACTATGTTAAGCACTGTCCGGACTTTTTTTTCGGAAGAAATGTTTGTTATCGGAGTGCTAGCAATTTTGGAGTTCGGGATTATTACGCGCCTGCCGTTATAGTCCCTGAAATAAGTGTATCTCAAGCCGATGTTTTCAACCTGCAGGCCCAGGACCTCGTCCTCATAATCAATAATATCCCCCACCGAGTAGTGCTTGCTTGTACAAATGCTGAATCCGCCGAAAACATCCGCAATTGTCGCCTGGGCTGCAAAAGCGATTGCAAGGCAGCCTATTCCAAGGCCTGCGATTACTGCGGTAAGGGCATAGCCCAGGCTTC
>JAQTPU010000079.1 GCA_028712575.1 Candidatus Iainarchaeum sp. | reverse complement strand
TATTTTTTCCATGCGCTCTGGAGATGAACTAGCAATAAAAACTCATTAAAACTGTTTCTTCCAAGTCTTATTTGCCGGGATGAAGCCCTGACGATGACTCTGAGCGAGAGCAGTGATGAGAGATGGGCGAACTGACCGGTACTAAAATATGCGCTTATTTGAAAAATCGAAAGGGCATGGAATATGAAGTTTTTTATTATTCATGGCGCTTATGGCAATCAGCAATTTGAATTTCCATTGCATGTCCTTTGAGGCTGGCAGAAATTGTATGCCTTGTCGCATTCATATCCTTCTTTGCAGTCGGAATCAGAGTTGCATTGAAGGCAGGCATTAACGCTTGCATTTTCATTCTCTTCGGTAAAGCAGGATTCTTTTCCGGTTTTGCAGAATTTGCATGAGCCAGTGCACAATTCTCCCGGAGACTCGCAGGCAATTCCATCCTGGACAAGCTCCTGCCGGTTTTTGCAGACGCCTGAAACGCAAACCTTGCCTGAAGGGCAGTCAGGCGCAAGCGGGCCGCATTCCTCCAGGACACAGGCTTTTGCATAACAGGCCTGGCCCGAATCGCAGTCTCCGCGTGTTAAACAAAATTCTCCAAGTGTGCCTGGTCCGACAGGCCAGACTCCTCTCTGCTCTGCCGAGTAATATAATTCGATTGTTCCTGCGGGATTTTTTTTCAGTTCAAAACAGTACTCGACAGAGGTGTCAGTGCACATCGGGTTTACAAAAATGCAGTTGCCGTCAATGATTGTTTGCCTGTACATCCAGGTCTGGGGAATCATTTCTCCGCTCATTACCTGCTGTTCGGTAATTGAAAGCACAATTGAATTTTCGTCTGCATTGTCAAGCCTGAATTTTATTTTAGGAGCGCAAAGGCCGTTATTTATGTTTGAAGGGTCTATTAAGAATTCCATGCCTGCTTTGATGTTCTGGTCAGTGTAGCCGGTAATTGTGCGGTTTGAAAAAATGTCAGAAGGGTCTTCAAGCATTGTTACAGGCACTTTCAAAACAATGCTGCCCTTCCCAATTGCATTGCCTGTGCCGTTGTCATGCGGGTTGGGGCATCCGCTGAACAGAACACCCAGCAAAATTAGCCCGATTAGCAAAAACTTTTTTTTCATGCTTTTCATACTCCAGGCAGCCAGATGCAGGCATTATTAATGCAATGATACGGGCTAATGCCGGGCCCTTCCCCGCAGGCATTCATATCGGAATAGCCGGAACTGCAGGCATTGGCAATTTTTTCCCAAGCGCAATCCTCATTGCTTGAACAGGAAATGCTTTCTTTCGTTACAACAGAATCTTTATAACATTTGATTATGAAGCCACTGGCACATTTTGAATTTACCTGCGGTACCGGAATGGTGCATCCGCTGAACAAAACAGCAATCAGAATTGCCCATGCTAAAAAAGGCATTTTTGTCTTCATTTCTTATTCACAGCTTGCGGGTATTGCCACGTCAAATTCCTGTGTTGGAAAGGGTTCCTCTATATCTGGAATTTTTTCAACCAGCCTTAGCCCGCTGAGTTCCTCTGCAGGGCAAGCCGGCTTGTTTTTCTGGAAATAATCCCCGCCAATTGCAGCATATGTAAAAGTAACCTCTCCTATCGGAGTGTTTGCAGGGGCACGATACTCGTTAAAGACATCGCCTGTCATCATTTGTTTGCCGTTTTCAACATACAGCTTAAAAGTTTTGTTTGTTGAGAATTTCAATCCGTGAAAGTCGAATTTTACTGTTCCCCTGCACACATAGCTTCCGTCCCAGGGCATATCCGGGCTCCATAATGACTCTGTCCTCTGGAAAGTGCAGACAATTTTTGGCTCTGAAACAAGAGTAATGTCTGGTTCCGTCGGAGTAACTGGCGGTTCAGTGCCCTGTCCTGAACAAATTCCTCCAAGGCAGCATTCCTGCCCTTCCGGAATGCAGAACATTCCGCAGAAAACCTGGCCCAGTGGACAGCCCCTGCAATTTTCCCCATTATCACAGCCATTAGCGGGCTGCAGGCAATAACCATTATATGCGCCGTCATCGCAGCAGATTGAATTTTGAGGAATGCATCCTGCCCCGCATTCCTGAAGTATTTCCGGGCATTGGGCAGCGTTTATCGGATTTTCAATCGGGTCAACGCAGCCGCTGAAAAAAACTGCCGCAAGAACAATTCCAGCAAAAAGCATCCCTGTTTTCATGGCACCAAGTTCTCAAAATCCATTTGTGGAACTAGCAGGTTATCATTCCTGCTTCTTCAAATAAAGTTCTATTTGGATAGCCTTGTTCCGCACTGGTCGCAGAATTTTTCTCCGGGCTTCAGCCTTGCACCGCATTTTTGGCAAAAATTTATTCCGCCGCCTGTTTTTGCTTCGACTGCATCAATTTTTCTGGCAAAAGAAAAAAACGCAGCCGGCTTTATTTTTCCCGTCAAAACCAGAACCGCGATTATTATGATTACTGCTATGAATGCCAGCCCCAATAGGGTTGGGCCCATGTCAGGGCCTCCTGAAACCTCGCCTGCGGCTATTGCGCGTTCGCATTCCGTAATGTAATCCTGCGCATAAGGATGCCCGGGATAAAGCGTCAGGACAGTTTTCATTTCATTAATCGCATTGTAGCAGTCTTTTCTCCAAAACGCTTCCAATCCGGCCTTGTATTTGTCGTTTATAAGGCTTTTTTTATTTTCAATGTTTATTTCATTCATGAATTCTTCTGCAATATTTATGGGCAATAAAAAGCCCACATCCTGGACGTTTTCCCTTGCCCCTGAAATAAAAGTTGCAATGCCTATTACTTTCCCCTCGTCATTGTAAACAGGCCCGCCGCTGTTGCCGTGGTTTATTGCGGCGTCTGTCTGGAATATTACAAGGCCGTTTGGCTGCGCCCTCTTTGCGCTGATAACTCCGCGGGTAATAGTTGCTTCTAGCGCTGATTCGGGATTAAAAAAAGATTCCGCTCCCCCAATGCCGGGAAAGCCCATTACAAAAACGCTTTCTCCAACCTGCACGTTTTCGGAGTCGCCGAGCGTCACTGCTGGCAGACCTGTTTTTTCCACTTTTAGTATGGCAATGTCTTTTCCCCATGTTTCCTGGCCGCCTATTTTTTCTGTTACAGTGCCCATTTTTTTTACTGTTGCGGGCAGGCTTTTGGCCTTCAGGTCTTCCCCTGGCTGCGAAACCCCGTTTATTACATAATAGTTGACATTAACATTTGAAATCTGCCCGTTCTCGTAGAAATAATCAACGAACTTTCCAAGCAAGATGTCAACAACGGCCTGTTTGTCTGCATCCGAAAGCTGGTAATACTGCGAGGCTTCCTGCCAGAGTTCGTCCTGAAACTGGGAGAATACTGATTCAACAAGCATTTGTTCCGGATCCGTGCCCTGCAAAACCACATGCGAGTTTGTGACAATATAACCGTCTGAAGAAACAATCATGCCTGTTCCCCCGGCTCCATTGCTGACCTCATAAGTCAGCATCTTTGCGCCCTGGGAATCATCGGCTACAATCAAAAGGCTCTCGGCGTTTGCAATAACGTCCTGGGTGGCTGCGCCTGCGCGCGCATAGGAAACATCGCCGATCTGCGGGTTAGACAAAACCAGGGTATTTCCGCTTAAAGTAAAAGTGAATTTTACAGTGCCTGTTTGCGGCGAAGAGTATGCCAGCGTCAGAACATTCCCGGCAATGGAGTAAGTTCCGCTGAAAGTTCCGCCCGATGCTTCATCTGCAAGGAACCTGCCGTCTTCAGTGAAAGTCACTGTTTCTTCCGAATTTTCCCATGTTCCAACAAGCGTCGCTTCAGTGCCTCCGCCCTGAACAAGCTTGAACTCCGGCATTGAAGCTGTCCCCGTGACAATGGAATAAATCAGCACAACAGACGCCTTGTCCAATTGCGCTGTCCTTGTAATAATGTCGGGCTCTTTTTCTGGAAACTTTACCGCGGCAAAAGCGCTGGAAGACAGGACAATAAACAGGAATAAAACTGCCAAAAGCTTTTTTTGCATTAAAAAACACTTTTTATACATAAATAATTTCCTATATTTAATCTTTTTGCCTGCAGCTGTTTTTGGCAAATTGCCGCTTTTTCGGGTTTTGCTACATTCTCTGGACTCTTTTATGGAATTCTTCCGTTGTAATTTCGCCTTTTGCAAGTTTCCTTTTAAGCACTTCCATCGGAGTTTCGTCGGGCTTTTCTTCAATAATAATTTTTTGCGCCGTAATCACTTCTTTTGTTTCTGCTTCCTTTAAATTGTTCCTCTGCTCGATTATTTTTTTCTTGAAGGGTTCTGTTTCATTGGCTTCAAACCGAACCGGCTGGATTCCGCCTTCTTTTTGGAGTTCCACATTCAAATGCTTAATCATCATTCCCCCGGTTGAAACATTGATTATTTGTTTCAGGGGG
>JAQTPU010000078.1 GCA_028712575.1 Candidatus Iainarchaeum sp. | reverse complement strand
GAGCTCCTGCCCAGGACAAAAAACAAGGAATGGTTTTTTGACACAGAACTGCTGCTTCTTGCAATAATGCAGGGCTATAAAATAAAGGAAATTCCCGTCGAATGGGTTGAAGACACTGATTCAAGAGTAGTGATTCCGCATATTATACGCGACTGCTTTGTCGGCAGCGTAAAAATAAGGTTTTCCAAACAAAAAAAGAGGAATTAAAATTGAAACAAAAAAACATTGTTTTTGCCGCACTTGTTTTTCTTGCAATTCTCCAGCTGGCACTGTTTCTCGCATTATCAAACTCAAGGCCCTTCTTTGATGAAGGAATCTACCTCACGGGCGGATGGCTTTTTTCAAAAGGCACTCTCCCTTATTCGGGTTTTTTTGAATCAAAGCCCATTGGGATTTTTGCAGTGGGGGCTTTTCTGTTCTCAGTTTCCACAAGCCTTCTTGCTGCAAGAGTGTTCATGGCGCTTGCCGCAGTAGCATCAATGGCCCTGGTTTTTTTGATTGCAAAAAAAGCCCTCAATGAAAAAGCAGGCCTTGTTTCGGCAAGCTTTTTTGTTTTTGCAGGCCTTGTTTTCGGAAATTTCTGGTTTTTGATTGAACCGATAGTTGCGCTTCTCGCCCTTGTTTCAGTTTACTGTTATATGAATTATTCCGAAAGCAGAAAGGCAAAATGGCTTGCAACAGCAGTCCTTTCTGTTTCACTTGCAGTATGGTTCAAGCAGACAGCAATCCTCATTGCGGCATTATTCCTTGTTTTTTTCCTTTACAATGAAATAAGGCTGCAAAAAAAGCCTTCAAAAGCCCTGCTGTCTTTTATTGAATCTCTCGCACCGGCAATTCTTGTTTATGCCATGGTATTCGCATTCCTGCTCTTGAGCGGAAGCTTCCATTATTTTTGGCAGTACCTTTTCGGCTTTCATTCACAAAATCTTTCCTATTATGCACAGTTTGTTCTCTCCTTCAAGTATCTGCCTGTGCTTGCCGCAATCGCGCTGCCTTTCCTGCTTTTAATAGCCCTGCTTGCAAAAAAAACAATAATCGACGCGAAGCAGGCGCAATTGTTCTTTCTCCTGCTCTTATGGCTTGTGGGAAGCACAGCAATGCTTCTCCCTCTTCTGGGGTGCTGCATGCATTTCATTCCAATGCTCCCAGTATTTGCAATTTTTTCCGGAATTGCCTTTTCAGAATTCTGGAAAAAAGGCTTTCTTCCCAAGGCGGTTTCACTTCTTGTCCTCATTGCAATAATTTTCGGCGGGCTTTTTTATGCCTATCAGTACTCAAACCCGGAAAATTCTTTTAACGATTTGAATTCAATTGCGGCAAAAATCAGGTCTGCTTCAAGCCCGAATGAAAAAATTCTCGTGCTGCCCGCAACACCCGAGCTTTATTTCCTTGGCGGGCGCGAGCCTGCAACAAAAGCGCTTTACTTCGAATTCATCGGGTATCCTGCGGATTTTCTGCTTGAAGAAATCCAGAGGCTTTCAAACAGCCCGCCAAAAATAGTGATTGTTTTTTCAGCAGACGGGCTGTTTGCGGGCAATGGTGAAATCCCTGATTTTGTAAAACAGAATTATTCTGAAAAGGAAAAAATTGCACTGCAGGCACCGCTTTACGGCACTTATTATTATGCGCTCTGGCTTGAAAAAAAATAGTCACTTTGCTTTCCACAGGCTGATTTTCTGCATTGTCAGCAAGGTTTCCTGTTTTTCACCGGTAAAATAATCCGAAACGATTTTATGCACCTCAAACCAGCGCAGCTTGTGCACATGCCTGTGCTCGAAATAAAGCCCGCTTATGAAAGCGAGAAACCTGCCTATTGGATGTTCGACCGGCTGTGCAGTGACAAGCCTCTTGACCTTCATTTTTTTGAAATTGTCGAGTATTTTCCGCAGCTCTTTTTCCTCAATGTGCTCGAAAACATTCAATGCAAAAACAATGTCGGGCCTTGTTTTTGTGTAATCCCCGATGTCTGAAAGCTCTTTGATTATGTCATAGCCCAGGTATTTTCCGAACCTGCCTTTCAAATGCTTTTTCAGTTCCTGTGTATTGCAGCCGAAATCAAGCACAGTGTCTTTTTTGCTTACGCCTGAAATTGAAACAGCGCTCTCAAGAATTTTCCGGAAATACCATCTTGCAGCCGGATTCCAGTTGCCGTAGACTTTTTTTTCAACATAGTCCTTTGCCATACCCTAAAAATCTGCAGGATATTTTAAAAAACAAGCCTTAAGTAGTACATTCCTGAAAAAAGAATGGTTTTAAACAGTTTTCAGCATTTTTTGGGTATATATGCCTGACAAAGTCTGCATAATCGGCCTTGGCTATGTCGGCCTGCCTCTCGCGTGCCTCTGCGCGGAAAAGGGCTTTGAAACCTCGGGTTTGGAGCTTGACGAAAAAAAAATCCTGATGATAAAACAGGGCAAAAGCCCGATTAGGGACCATTTTGTCGAGGAAAAGCTTCCCCTTGTTTATGAAAAAATTTTTGCTGCAAAAAATCCCGAAGAGGCATTGAAAAATTCAACAGCATAATAATTGCTGTTCCCACTCCAATGAAGGGGAACAAGCCCGACCTGTCAGCGCTGAAATCGGCGCTTGTTTCCGTTGAAGCCTGCATAAAAAATTGCGCAAAAAACCCCCTTGTAATACTTGAATCTACTGTTTATCCCGGCACAACAGAGGAGGTTGCGCTTCCGATTCTTGAAAAGCACGGCCTTAAGGCTGGAAAAGATTTTGAGCTCGGCCACTGTCCGGAAAGGGTTGACCCCGGAAATAAAAAATTCGGCATACACAATATTCCGAGGGTTGCCTGCTGCACGACAAAGGAAGGCTGTTTGCGTGCAAAGGAATTTTATTCAAGAATTGTTGATGCGGAAATTACAATCCTGGATTCGATAATTGCGGTCGAGGCAGTCAAGGTTTTTGAGAACACTTTCCGCGACATAAACATTGCTTATGTCAACGACCTTGCAAAAGGCTTTGACAAGATGGGCATTGACATAAAAGAGGTCATTAGAGGCGCTTCGACAAAGCCTTTCGGCTTCATGCCTTTTTTTCCCGGGCCTGGCGTGGGGGGGCATTGCATTCCAAAAGACCCGTGCTACCTGATTGCAAGCTCGAAGAAAGCCGGCTTTACTCCGAAATTTCTGGAGCTTGCGAGGAAAATAAACAGGTCAATGCCTGCCTATGTTGTCGAAATTATCCGGGATGAATTCAGGAAAAAGAAGTTTTCCTTTGCAAAGCAGAAAATCTGCATTCTCGGCCTTTCATTCAAGCCGGAAATTGACGATGTAAGGGACAGCCCTGCCTGGGAAATAATTTCCCTGCTGAAAAAGAAAAAGGCCGGCCTGAAAATTTTCGACCCGTTTGTCCCTGCGGAAAGCACTGCAAAAAGCCTTGAAGAGGCTGTTTCAGGATGCAGCTGCATTGTGCTCTGCACGCATCATAAGCAGTTCATTGAAAAGCTTGCACCGGAATTTTTAAAATCAAGGAATATTGCCGTTATCATTGACACGAGGAACTGCCTTGACAAAAAAGGCATTATTGAAAGGGGAATCCTTTACAGGGGCATAGGCTCTTAACGCGGTTTTTATGGCTAGCATTGAGAAAGGCACTTTCCTGCTTTTTGCCTCGAATTTTGTTTTTTTCCTGGCCTCTTTCCTGATGTATTTTTTTCTCGGCAGGTTTCTTCTCTCGCCCGCGCAGTTCGGTGTTTTTGCAGTAGTTGTTTCCATTGTTTCCATAATAATAAGCGCATTCACAAGCACTTTGCAGCAGACAATTGCAAAATTTGTTTCGGAAAACCCGGAATCCGGTTTTTTTATACGAAGGAAGCTTTTGTTTTGCCAGTTTCTCATAGGCCTGGTTATAGCCGCGGCTTATTTTTTTTCCGCAGACCTTATTGCGCTTGCCCTGAATGACCTTTCCCTTGCCCCCTTTTTGAGGTTAAGCTCTGCACTGCTTTTGTTCCATCCGCTGCTCGGGGTTTTCCAGGGCATAATGAACGGCAGGCATGAATTTTCAAAACTCGCATTTTTCTCGATTTTTTATTATGCCCTGAAGCTTGCGGCGATTCTCCTGCTTGTTGTTGCAGGCTTTGAGGTTTTTGGCGCTGTTCTCGGCTTTGTAATCTCAAGCATTCTTGCAGTTATTGCCGGGTTTTTCATTACCATTGTGCCGAAAAAAGAGGCCGCATCCAGCCTAAGGCGGATTTTTTATTTTGCATGGCCCCTGCTCTTTTTTGCATTTGCAATCGCGCTTTTCCAGACGCTTGATTTGCTTGCAGTAAAGGCATTAAGCCCGCTTGATTCTGATGTTCTTGCGGGAATATACGGCATTTCCTCGATGATTGCAAAGCTTCCCGCAGGCCTGCTTGCCGCAGTAAGCACTGTTGCACTGCCGCTGATTTCAGGCTCG
>JAQTPU010000005.1:15735-18734 GCA_028712575.1 Candidatus Iainarchaeum sp. | reverse complement strand
CAGGAAAGAATAGAGGGTTGCCGCAACTCCAATAATGCCGGCTGCCAGCACAATCAATATGTTTTTCGGCTCTTCCTTTGAAAGGATTTTTTTGCCTTTTCTTGTAAGCGAATAATATTTCCATTTTCTGCCTTCATCGAAAAGCTCCACAAGCCCGGCAGTTTCAAGCACGCTCAAGTGCTGTTTTACAGTGGGCGCGGCAAGGCTTGTTTTCTGCGAAAGCTCGCTTAGGGTGTGATTCCTCTGCTGAAGCAGCTTGATAAGTTCCACTCTTGTTTCTGATGCGAGCGCCCTGAATTCGTTTCCTGAAAGTGTAATTGAATCCATAAAAATCTTTTTTTCAGATTATGAAGAAAACCAAAAAGGCAATGAAAAGGATTACTGCCGCTGTCCTGTTGTAATATGCAATCAGGCCGAGCACTGCGGGCGCAATTATGAAATAAATTGCAACATGCGGAAACCTTGTGTAAACAAATGCCCCAAAAAAAGCCCCCAATGCGAACAACAGGAACAGAAAAGCGACAAACCTGCTTATCTGTGCGCCGAGGTAACTTGCCATTCCTGTGAATCTTTTTTCAATCCAGCCTGTTATTCCGCCCGGCTTCGCATCCGCCATAAACACCTTAAATAATTAGCCGGCGCGAAATTTAAAAATCCTGCTCTTTCATGAGGTTTTTCTGTAACCCGGAATAATAGCCCTGCATCAGCAATGCATCATCTTCAAGGTTCGGGCTTTCGCAGATAATGCAGCCTGAAACCTTTTTTTCCTTCAGCGCCTCAATTAGCCATTTGTAATTGAAGGAATTCCCCGTTTCCTCCATATTCATATGGTTCCTTTCCCCCTTTTCAGAAAAATTAATCCCCGAAGCATGCATGTGCAGGAATTTCAGGAATTTTACAGGAATTTCATTGAGTGCATTTTCAAAATCCTTTTTGTTCTTAAAGCGCCCGTTTTCCCTTGCGTGCAGGTGAGAAAAATCAATCATTGGCTGCAATTCCTTAAGGGAAGAGCACATTGCAATTGTTTCCTGCAAAGAGCCCAGCTGTGTGGGCTTTCCGGTTGTTTCAGGGGCAAGCGCAATATCCAATTTTTGATTTTTTATTTCATCAATAATGCCCCCGATTTCCGAAATCACTTTTTCAAGAACCTGCTTTTTGTCCTCTCCCTGGAAAAAAGCAGGGTGAAAAGTAACTATCTTCGCGCCGGCAATGCTTCCAATGCGCGCAGAATCCAGAATCCGCTTTTTGCTGGCCCCCAATTTCTTCTTGTCGGAAGAATTCAGATTGATAAAATACGGCGCATGAACCCTTAACATCACTCCCTGCTTTTGTGCTGCCTCTCCCGTAAGCCTTGCGGTTTCCTCCCCCATGTGGACCCCGCGCACAAACTCAAGCTCCATTGCATCGAGGCCGAGTTCCCTGACCCTTTCAATCCCGCTCACAGAATCCGGGCCTTTTGATGAATGCGGCACTCCCGCAGTCCCGAACAAAATTTTTTCAGCCATTTTAACGCCTTTTTTCTAATTATTGTGTTTAGGAAAAAATTTTAACCAATTGGTATGCTATTGTTATCATGCCGGGCAATGTTTTCCAGAAGGATTCGAAAATCCGCAGTATTTTCAAGGACGAGCGTTTTCTCTATCCCGAATTTGTTCCGGAAAGGCTTCCATACAGGGATGCAGAAATCGATTCGCTTGTTTATGCATTAAAGCCTGTTTCTGAAGGCAAAAAGCCGCAGAACGTTTTTTTGTCGGGCAGGCCGGGAACAGGAAAAACAGTCACTGCAAAGTTCGTTTTGAAGGAGCTTGAGGAATACTCCGACAGGGCAAAATTCCTTTTCATAAACTGCTTCCGCCTTAACACAAGGCACGCTGTCCTTACAGAAATCTCGAATTTTTTGGGCGTGCCTATTTCAAGAAGAGGCACTTCCTCGGATGAGGCGCTTGACCACGTGCTCCAGGCATTCAAAAAAATTTCCTTCACTCCCATAATTGTCTTCGACGAGCTTGACCAGCTGTTTCTCGAGGGGGAAGCGTCTGCCCTGTTCTATGATTTGCTGCGGATATTCGAATTCAGCAGGGCGCGCTTCGGCATTGTAATGATAAGCAACAACGAGGGGATTCTTCTGCAGTTTGATTCCAGGGTGAGAAGCAGCCTCACTCCCGAAACAATAAATTTTTTGCCCTATTCTCCCCGGCAATTAAAGGAAATCCTCAAGGAGAGGGCGCAGTTTGCGTTTTTTCCGGATTCCCTGGAAGAAGATTCAATCAATGTCGCAGCTGCGCATGCTTCAAAGCTGGGCGGGGACTGCCGCATTGCAATCGAATGCCTCCTCAAGGCAGGCAGGCTTGCGGAAAAGCAGAATGCGGAAAAACTTTCGGTTTCCCACCTTAAAGAGGTTTTTTCAGGCATAGAAGACAGGGCAAAGCAGAAAGCAGGGCCCTTCCTTACCGAACATGAAAAATTAATCCTTGAACTTGTTCCAAAAAAAGGCGCAATTGCCTCGGGCGGGCTTTACAAAAAATTTTCTTCCGCATCAAGAAACCCTGTTTCCCAGAGGCGCTTCAGGGAGTTTGTTTCAAAGCTCGAGGAAAAAAACCTCCTCGAATGCGCATTCACTGAAAAAGGCGTGAAGGGAAGGACAAGGATGATTGCATTGAAAAGCAGGCCCTGACATTATGTTTTAAAAAGCCGATTAGCAATTATTTAATTATACAAAGTGAACTTTTTATGGTTGTTGGGAAAAAAAAGAGGCCTGTGAGAAAAGCCACTGCAAAGGCAGTAAAGACCCTTGCAAGAAAAACAGCCAAGAGCGCTGCCAGGCTGAAGAGGGCGAATGTCAGCCTGAAAAAGACTGATTTTAAAATCAAGGCCGATTTGTCAAAGCTCAAGGCTGAGCTTGACAAGCTGAAAAAAAGCCCCAAGGCAAAAAAACGCGAGCTTAACGAATATAACCTGTTTATGAGAAGGCAGCTGCGCGCAGGCAAATCCTTCAAGCA
>JAQTPU010000005.1:0-15725 GCA_028712575.1 Candidatus Iainarchaeum sp. | reverse complement strand
GGAAAAAATACCGCGCAGGAAGAATGCCGGGCAAAACAAGGACAATTACTAAAATCAAGAGGGTAATTGTGAGGCAGAAGCCGAAAATCAAGAGGGTAATTGTGAGGCAGAAGCCGAAAGTGAAATATGTTGTCAGGACAAAGCTTGTTGAAAAGCCGGTTTTAATTGAAAAGCAGGCTGTGGAACAAAAAACAGGCCAGGCAATTGTTTTGCCTGAAAAAATTATCCATATCCTGGAGCAGAATATTCTGAAAGAATCTTCGCAGGGCCTGCCTTTGGAGGAAATTTCTTACAGGCTTCTTTCTGTTTATTTTGAAGAAATGGCAAGGCTTGGCCTGAAAAGGTCTGTTTCATTGGACGAGCTTGTCGGGATTTACATGCATCTGATTAAAAAAATTGAGGCAAGGCTTGGAAAACAGCAGAAAAGCCTTCTTCACGAAGAAGAGGTTGCATACAGGCTTGTAAAGCTTTATGTACTTGAACTTGCAAGATTCGGCAAAAAAAGGACAACCTCACTTGACGAGCTTCTGGATTCATACTTCTTTGTCCTGGCAAAAATTTCGCCAGTAAAAACAGCCTAATTTTTTCATCCCTTGAAAATAATTTCTATGGCATCCCTATGCTTAAGCAGGTGTTCTTTCCCGACTGTCTGCTTTGTCTTGACATCAATTGCCCTTATGAAACCTTCTCCAAGGGCAGTGTGGAGCTTGAATGCAAAATCAATTGCAGTTGAATTTGGGGGCATGAGAAAAACATCAGGCAGGACCCGTCCTTCCGCATCCTGCAGTTTGTGCACTCCTGCCGGAAAAACAGCAATGTACTTCAGGATTTCAAAAACAGTTTTTTCAAGCACGTCCTGAATGCCGGTGCTTCCAAACCTGTCAAGCACGATTTTTTGTATTGCATCAAGGACCTGCGCCTGTTTTTCGTTCAGTTCCTGTTTTTTTAAAAATTTTGAAGAGCCTGCATCATATTCAATAAGGCCTTGCTTTGCTGCCTTTTTCAATCCGAGTTCTGCAAAGCCAGAGCAGGCAATAATGTGCTGTTCAGGGAACCTTTCCTTTAACCTCTGGACATTTTTTTCCGCAACTGGAATGTCGCACTTGTTTGCGGCAATTACAATGGGCTTTGACACTTTCCTCAAGGCAAATGCAAATTCCTTCTGGTCCTGTTCAGACCATTGCTGGAGCTTTTTGTCAAGCAGGCTTGTTTTTTTCAGCGCTGTTTCAATCCGGCTCTCCTTAACAGACAGGCCGCTTAATGCCTTTGAAAAAGCCTCAAGCAGTTTTGCTTTTGAGTCAAAAGGGGCTTTTGAAATCTTGGGCCAGTTTTTCTGCACTATTCCGAAAAACCATAATCCTATTTCCTGTTCTAAAAATTCAATGTCATTGCAGGGGTCATAGCTTCCTGCTGCAACAGGCTCTCCCCTTTCATTTGTGCTTCCTGAAGCATCAACAACATGAATCAGGACATCAGCCCTGCTTAAATCAGACAAAAAAGCATTTCCCCGCCCCTTGCCTTCAGAGGCCCCGGGAACAAGGCCTGCAACATCAATCAGTTCAACAGGGACATACCTGATTCCGTTTTTGCAGTAGCCCGTGCGCGGGTTGCATTGTACGCCGAATTCCCTGTCAATGCAGTCAATCCTTACAAAGCCTATTCCCTTGTTGGGTTCGATTGTTGTGAAGGGGTAATTTGCGATTGCAACATCAACAAGCGTGGCTGCTGAGAAGAACGTGGATTTCCCTGCCGAAGGCTTGCCTACAACTCCGATAAGCATGATATCACTTGTTTGACCCCATTATTTTTGCATTGAAAATCTTTTTATTTGTGTCCATGCTAAATAATTCCGGGAAAAGGTGGTTTAATGCGGAAAACAGAGGAAAACCTGAAGGCTGCTTTTGCAGGCGAAAGCTCGGCAAGGAACAAATACGCATTTTTTGCAAGTGTCGCGCGGAAAGAGGGATTTGAACAGATTGCCGCGATTTTTGAGGAAACTGCGGAGAATGAGAAAGAGCATGCAAAGCTGCATTTCAAAATGTTGAAGGGGATTGGCTCTACAAAAGAAAACCTCAAGGCAGCGGCCGCAGGCGAACTTTACGAATTTTCAAAAATGTATCCCGAATTCGAGAAACAGGCGCGTGCAGATGGAAACATTGAGGCTGCCGAATTGTTCAGGGGCCTGGGGGAAATAGAAGGCCAGCACAGGAAGCGCTTTGAAGCCCTGCTGAAAAATCTTGAAGAAGGGAAAACATTCAAAAAGCCTGTTCAGGTTTTCTGGAAATGCAGGAACTGCGGGCATATTCACACTGGAAAAGAAGCCCCTGAAACCTGCCCTGTCTGCAAGCATCCCAGGGCATTTTTTGAGCAAAAAGCGGAAAACTATTGATTTTAAGGCGCGCCGAGAATAATCCCGATTGCAAAACCCGCAAGCGCTGAAACAATTCCGATTATTGCAAGTTCAATTCCCGAGCGCTTCCAGCCTATCACGCTGTACTTTGCTTTTACAGCTCCTGCAATAAACAAAATAATTGCGGAAAAAATTATTGTTGCAACAATCGCTGTTTTTACAGGAAAAACAAAAAACGGCAGCAATGGAAGCACTGAACCGCAGATTGCGGAAACTCCGACAACAAGCG
This sequence comes from Candidatus Iainarchaeum sp., assembly GCA_028712575.1. GTDB lineage: Archaea > Iainarchaeota > Iainarchaeia > Iainarchaeales > JAGVNX01. Next base: position 13,086 of record JAQTPU010000005.1, on the reverse strand, counting down.
CATTTTTCTTCGGGTTTTCTTCGGGCTTTTCAAGCTTCAATTCCTCTTCCATCATTACATCAAGCCAGATTTCCCTGTTTGAACAGATTTTTTCCACAACAAGCTCAAGGTCACTGCCAGAAAAGCCTTTCCTTGAATAAATATCGCGGATTTCCTGCCTTTCAATTTCAGGAACTTCAGCAATTTCTTTCAGTTCGCGCTGCCTTTCTTTTTCGTAATATTGGATTGCGGCTTTTGTTGAAGTGTAAGAAACAGCGGCCATTGAAATGCTTTCAGCAAAAGTTGCAGAGAGGCCTGCAAGCAAAACAATATGAAGGTCGTTTGTTGCAATCGCAACTCCGAGAAGGATTCCAAGAACATTAACCAGCCCGTCCTGCCCGCCCAGAATAATGTCCCTTAGAAGCTTGCCTGTTTCAGTGTGCGGCTCGTTTTTAAAAAGAATTTTTTCGGCTTTTGGATGGTGCATGAAAATAATAAGATTTCAGAGGATTTAAGCCTTACTGCATATTGGTTTTTGCGAAGCAAAAATCCTTCTTTTGGTTAAACTTCCTTGCAAAAGAAAGTTTTGCGAGGCATCACAAAGCTCTGCTTTGCAATGTTCTTTCAAAGAAAAATTTAGTGCCCTCAGTCGGTGTTAACCTCATCATGAATCAGTGTTGAGTTAACTCATCATAGGGCAAAAAATTAACGTTAAAATTGGTTAAAAATCCTTGCTTCCATTCTTTTTTAATGCGGGGAAATGATACGCAGCTTTTTACTGAAAAGTTTTTTCCAAGGCATTTCGGGGAATTTGTCGGCAATTCGGACATTGTCCAGAAGGTCCAGGCATGGGGCACAGCATGGGCTGAAGGCAGGAAACAGAAGCCGCTTCTTTTTTATGGTTCTCCCGGAACAGGAAAAACCTGCCTTGCGCTTCTTGTTGCAAAATTTTTTGGCTGGCAGCTTTATGAATTGAATGCGTCTGATTTCAGGAGCAAGGACATAATTGAAAAAAACGTGGGTGCTGCAGTGCAGAATGCCTCTTTTTTCGGAAAGCAGAGGCTTGTCCTGCTTGATGAAGCGGATGGATTGCAGGCCGCGGACAGGGGAGGGGCGGCTGCAATGACAAAAATCCTGCGCGAAGCCCCAAACCCGGTTATCCTTACTGCAAATGACATTTATGGCGACCAGAAGTTCGCTCCGATAAGAAGCGAGTGCGAATTGCTGGAATTCAAGAAAATAAATTATTTGAGCATTGCAAAGCGCCTGCGGGAAATATGCGGGCTTGAAAAAATCCCTTTCGAGGAAGAGGCTGTAAAAGAGCTTGCAAAGGGCTGTGCAGGCGATTTCAGGTCTGCACTGCTTGACATCCAGGCGCTTTCAGGCACTGGAATTGCAAAAGAATCAATAACAGACCTGGGTTTCAGGGCAAGGCAGGAAAATGTCTTCAAAATAGTGGAAAAAATTTTTAAGGCAAGGACAATGCAGGAATCAAGGGAAGCAAGGTTCAAAAGCGATATTTCAGACGATTTGCTGATGAAGTGGATTGATGAAAACATTCCGAGGCATTTCACTGAAAACCAGGACATCGGGAATGCGTACAATGCGCTTTCAAGGGCGGATATTTTTGAAGGAAGGATAATGAACAGGCAGCATTACGGCTTCAAGCGTTACAGTTCGGAATTAATGGCTGCCGGAGTTGCATTAAGCAGGAGCAGGGATTATTCCGGATGGATACAGTACCAGTTTCCCGGCTTGTTGAGAAAGCTTAGTTCCAACAGGGGCGCAAGGGCAATAAAAAAAGCCATAGGCGAAAAAGCCGGAAAAGCCATGCATTCAGGCTCGAAAGAGTTTATTGCAAACGACCTTGTTTTTTTCAGGATTTTTTTTGCAAAAAATCCTGAGAATTTTTCAGCTGCATTTGATTTTGACGAAAAGGAAATCGCATTTTTGCTTGAAACAAAGCCTGAAACGAAAAAGGTCCAGAAGATTCTTGAAAAGGCCCGGGAAATCAAGAAATCCGAATTCCTTGCAAAAAGAAGGCCATTGCAGGCGCTTGAAGGGAAAGATTTTGAAAAAATCCCTTTCACAGGGGAAAACGGAACTGAAAAACAGGAAAAAGCCCGGGAAGAAACCCGGAACCAGACAAGGCTGTTCTGAAATTATTTTCTGCGCCTTCTTCCCGCCGGGCTTACAAGCAACCCGTCCCTTCTGTGCCTGAACTTTGGTGTGCCAAAGCCCCTTCCGAAAGCAGTTCTTTTTGAAGCATTAGCTTCCGCAATATTTCTTGCCATGGCATCCCTTGCTTCCTGTTTGTCGCTTTGCGCCAGTTGTTCGCTGTAATGCTTGTTCCTTAGCTGCACGAATCTAGTTGGATTCCTTTTTTTAATAAGCGCACGTTCAAAAGCGACTGCTTTCAATTCTTCTTCTGACATTCTCCGTATCATTTCCCGTATTGACGCTGCATTTGTTTTTTTGATTTCCCGCCCTTCTCTTAGCCTCTGCTGTTGTTGCCTTGAAACAGCCCGAAGCGCATTCATATATGCCTGTTCAAGCCGTTCCTGGCTCATGCGGGAATAAATTTTTTCAAGCCTTGCAACCCTGGCTTCTTTTCCCGTGGGCTTCCTTGCAGGCTTTTGCCGTTTTCTCGAAATATTGCTCAAAACAATTTCTGCGCGAGGATCATTCCAGTTCCTTGCTTCAATCAGGATTCTCCTGAAATTTATGCCTGTCAGCTTTTTGATTTCTTTCGGGTCTAAAATCCCGGCAGTCAGGCATTCCATGACTGTTTTTCTTTTCTGCATTTTTTTCGCCTGGTTTTTCTTAATTGTTTTCTGCGGAAAGCTTCCATTGCGGCCGAAGCATTAATGTTTTCCGCGCCCATCAAGGGAGTTATGCTTTTTCTCGGCACTGGCACAAATCAAACCTCTATTTCAAGGCAGGTTGCCGGCATTTCAAGGCCGAAATTTGCAAGGCATTTTTTATTAATCTCCCCTATAAACCCTTTTCTGTTTCCAATGCCGATTTCCCCCTGTTTCCCTTTTTCCAGGAATGGGAGCAAAGATTCCCTGAGCGAGTATTCCCAGCCCATGCTTCTGCAAACCGCATCGAGAGCGGATTTTATTGAAGTGAATTCCGCGCCTCTTCCAGAAAGCACAATGCACAATTTCAATGGCTCGCTTGTCCTTGTTTCTTTTGCAGAATCCAGTTCAAAGCATTTTCCAATTTCAAAAATTTTTTGGGGATATTCGCAGTTCTTGTTTTTTGCAAGGAATTCCAAAAGCCCGGGAAGAATGTTTTTCCTGAAAACCTCGAAATTCCAGGACACTGGATTTGCAATCTGGACAAAATCCGATTCCGGCAGGAGAAGCTTTTTTTCCTGTTTTTCCCTGCTTGTCATTGTGAATGTAAGCACTTCCTGGAGGCAGAGGCCTGTGCAAAGTTCCCTGATTGCATCGGACAGCTTTGTTTCTTTGCTTTCACTGCCTACGCATGCAAGTTCTACAGGCAACGGTTCTATCCTGTTGTAGCCCATGCTTATTGCAATGTCCTCTATTACGTCAACCTCGTGAAGAATGTCCTGCCTGTAAGGGGGATAGGAGCACAAAAAGCCTTTTTTTGTTTTTTTTACAGCATAGCGCGCTTTTCCAAGAAGCCCGGCAATTTCTTTTTCCTTCAAATCAAGGCCGAGGAGCTTTTTTATGCTTTCAATGCTTACAATAATTTTTTTTGGGGAAAAATCCGGGGTGATGATGCTTTTGTCCGGATATTTTATTTTTACGCTGTAAACATCAAAGCCCCGTTCTGCAAGAGCAGAAACCGCAACATTAAGCGCAGTATTAACCGTTTCCTGGTTATATCCTGTAACTTCCACAAGAAGCTCCTTTGTTTTTTCATCCACCTTTCCTGTTGTCTGCGAGTTAATCACAGGCGGCATTGATGCGACAACCCCCTTGTCGTCAATTACAATGGGGTACTTTTCAAAGCCCTTCAGCAAGTGTGCATATTCCTTTCCTTTCGGATGTTCCATTAAAATCTCTTCAAGGTCCATTTCAACCTTGTATTCCAAAGGGATAAACTTCAATTCACGCGGCTTAAACGCCTTGTAGTGCATGGGCGCTTTCAGCTTTGACCAGTCATACATTCCCATTGCGGCTTCCTTTCTTTTTCTTCCAAAAGTCAGGCAGACTTTTTCCTGCAGTTGAATCATCTGGATAAGGAAGTCTTCTGAAAATTTTATGTTTTTCACAATTGCGGCCGCAATGCACGGCCTTATGGGCAGGACATTCTTGTCAACAATAAGCGAAACCCCGGAGCTTTTTAATTTGTAGTTTGGCACGCCTTTGTCTTTGGAATATCTGCTTCTTATTTCGCGCGCAATCCCCTCTGTGCTTAATAAGTCAGGCCTGTTTGTGTCGCTCACCCCGATAGTGAGCTTGTCTCCCTCAATAGAGTCAAGTTCGCATTTTGCAAATTCCAATGCCTCTTCAAGCTCTTCCCTGCCCCTGAATTTTTTTCCAGCGAGCGCTTCCAGGTCTTTTTTGCTTGCTTCCAAAGACGGCATTAATCCACCACCATTCTGCTTTTTCTCAAAAAATCCAAGTCATCTGAAAACAAGTCCCTGATGTCTTTTATGCCGAGCTTTACCATTGCAAGCCTGTCAATGCCCAGGCCCCATGCGAGCACAGGCGCCTTTATTCCCAAAGGCAGTGTAAGTTCCGGCCTGAATATTCCGCTTCCCCCGAGCTCTATCCAGCCAAGGGAAGGGTGCTTTACTTTTAATTCGCAGCTCGGCTCTGTGAATGGAAAATAGCTCGGATAAAATTTCACTTCTTTTGTGCCCGCGAATTCCACTGCAAACTGCTTCAGCATTCCCAGGAGTTTCCTGAAATTCATTGTTTCATCGATTATTATGCCTTCCATCTGGTTGAATTCAATCAGGTGCGAAGCATCAACAATATCCGGCCTGTAGCATCTTGCAATAGTGAAATATTTTCCCGGCACGTTCACGCCTTTTACAAGCTGCCTTGCAGAATGCGCTGTCCCGTGCGCCGCCGGCATTAGCCTTTTTGCAATTTCCCCGCTCCATTCATAGCCCCAGCCCCTGCTTCCAGTCCCTCCGCCTGTTTCATGCGCCGCCTTTACTTTTGCAACAATCCCCTTTGAAGGAAGGCCCCCGGATTTCGGTTGTTTTAACTGGTAAGTGTCTGTCCACTGCCTTGCAGGGTGGTTTTGCGGCTGGAACAAAACATCAAAATTGTAAAATTCCTGCACAATGCTTGGGGATTCCATTTCTACAAAGCCAAGCTCTGTCAGCTTTCTCCTGATGCCCTGCAAAAACTGGGCATAGGGCTGTTTTTTTCCAATAAAAATTTCCGGGACTTTTCCCTGTATGTCATATGCGCGTTCGCCTGTTTTTCCAATCAGCTCCAGGGCTTTTTTTCCCTGTTCGTTTATTCTTGCTTTTCTTTCTGTTTTTTCTGTTTCTTCCAGAATCCCCCTTGCCTTCAGCTCCAAAAATTTTTCCCTTCCAATTTTTCCCGAAGCCGCCTTTTCAAGCAGTTCTTTTCCGCTTTCTTCCCCGGCCTCTTTTGAAACTCCAGTGAGCTGGATGCGGGGTTTTTCTCCTTGCATTATTACTATGAAATTCTTTTTTTTGTTAATGCCGAGGGCAAAATTAAACTCTTCTTTTGAAAGCCCGCTTTTTTCCCGCAATTCCGAAAAATCCGCGGTTCCCCCGATTTTTTCAAGGGCATTTAAAAAAATTTCTTCAGGCATTCCCTTCCCGAAGTATTTCCTGCCTTTTTCAGTCAGGCCAGCCTGTTTTTTCCTGTCCTCTGAAATGTCAGCCAGTTTTTTTTCCGCAAGCCAGGCAAGAGCCCGTCTTACGGAATCAATCTGCAGTGAGCTTTTTTCCGCAATTTCATCAAAACCGAACTCTTTCCCGGAATCAAGCGCCTTCAGGGCTTTTTTCTCGATTTCGCTCAAAGCAGCCGCAATTGTCTTCAGGTCCATTAACACGCACTTTTTTTCAAACGCAATAATTTAATTACTTATTATGGGTGAGTTATTTAATATTAATTGCCTTTTGCAGGCCTTGCCATCAGTGGTGCCATGACAAAAAAAGTCCTTCTGCTCGACAGTTCGGCAGTCCTGAATGATTTTAATTTTGCATTCAAGGAAGGCTGCTCGTATGCGACAACCTCGCAGATAGTCTGGGAAATACGCGATTTGAGGAGCAGGAGCCTTGTGGAATCCGCGCTCCAGAAACAATTGATTTCAGTTGTTGACCCAAAGCCCGAAACAGTGAACTGGGTAATAAAAAAAACCTCGCAGAGCGGCTTCCAGAGATTGAGCAGCGCAGACCTTTCAATAATCGCGCTTGCAGTAGAATTCAAGGAACTGCCGCAGGCATACACGCTGATGACAGACGATTACAGCATACAGAATTTCTGCATGCTTTTTGAAATCCCTTTCGAGCCGATAATCCAGGGCAGGATAAAAAAACCGATTTCCTTCAGGACTGTCTGTTCAAACTGTTCCAAAGAATTTTCAAACGAAACAGGCCTGAAACGATGCGATATCTGCGATTCGCCCCTGAAAAAAACCAGGAATTCCCCGTGAATAGGCCTTTTAACCCTCTTTTTGCACAATATTTCCGGTTTTTATGCTAAGGGGAAAAATAATTGATTCCCATGTCCATGCCTATTCGCGGAAAGAGCTTGACGTGCTCTCGAAAAGCATGAAAAAGGCGGGAATCGCAAAATCAATCATGCTCTACTGGCCGGGCATCCCGCCGGTAAAAACGCCTTCCCTGCAGGAAACAATTGCAAATGTTTCAAGGCACAAAAACATTTTCATGGCGGGCTCGCTCAAAATTTCCGATTTTGAAAACATAGGAAAAAACTGCGCACTGCTTGAAACTGCGCTGAAAAAAAGGCAGATAATAGGAATAAAGCTCATGACAGGCTATGAGCCTGTTTATCCGAATGACCCGAGGCTGGAGCCTGTTTATGAACTTGCGTCAAAATTCAGAGTCCCTGTCCTTTTCCATATGGGGGATACATGGAGCGGAGTGCCGGGCGCAAAAGTCAGGTTTGCCCAGCCCCTGTATGTTGATGACGTGGCAGTCGATTACCCGAAATTAAAGCTTGTAATCTGCCATCTCGGAAACCCCTGGATAATGGATTCGGCAGAGGTGCTTTACAAAAACAAGAATGTGTATGCCGACATGTCGGGAATATTGTCCTTTCCGGGCAGGTATGAAAAATTTTCAAATGCGCTTCTTCACGAAAAAATACTCGGCTTTATCGGCTTTGTGGGAAAGCCGAAAATCCTATTTGGCTCGGATTATTTCGGCAAGCACCTTTACTCGCAGGAGCAGTGCGTTGAATTCCTCGAAGGGTTTACGGAGCTTTCAAAACAGGAAATAATGCAGGTTGCATGCAAAAATGCAGAGAAGCTTTTTGATTTATCTGACTGAATAAAACAAAAGGAAAAAAAGCGCAAAACCCATTATTGAAATTACGTCGCCGAAAGCATTCCTTATGCCGAAGAACAGGCCGGCAAGCACAAGCCCCATTGCAAGCACAAGCGCCTTTGAAAACGAATCAAGGATTCTTGCGCCCTCTGTTTTTTCTTTTCCGGCCATTTTAACCCGCCCAGAAAAGAGTGTAAAGGAAAGAAAGCCCGAAAAACGAAACCCAGACAACGCCAGTCTTGTGCCTTGCAATCCAGTTGCCTTCCTCAAAAAACTCAAGCGCAATTGAAAACATCAAAAAGAGCATAATCGGAAAAAGCGCAATTCCCCACAAGCCTGCTATGTCCAGAAAAATCCAGAGGCCGCCGACAAGAAAAATAAACTGCCAGAACCACTTCTTTCCGTTGTGCATTATGAAGGCATAGGCCGCAAGCAGTGCAACCCAGTGCAGGTTGCCGAGAACAAGCTCCGCTATCCACTGGAAATCAAGCGCAAAAGCATGGCTTATGAATTCAAGAAACATCAAATAAATCTGCCAAAAAACCTATTTAAACATATTCATTAACTAGAATTAGTTAATTTTGTCTTTTTCTTCTTCAAAGGAATCTTCTTTTCCGCCAAGCTCTGAATTTTCAACTATGAAATCCTCTATTTTCTGTGAAATCGCCTTTCTTTTTGCGGCCGCTATTGCAAGGAACACTGCGGCAACCGCAATGAGGACAAGGAACAAAGGGCTCTGGACAAATGCATTGAGGCTTTCAGCAAGGCTGATGCTCGCAATCTGCTTCACAAGCACGTAATTCAGTTCGATTACATTTGTGCTCTTATAGCCGTCCCATTGCAGCTGGTTTCCAGTTACAATGCCTTCTGGTTTTACCGGCTTCTGGATTTCCGCAAAATTCGGGAGATTTACAGTGATTGTTGTTTTCGGGCTGTCAGGAATTATGTATACTCCGCCTTGTATGAACTGGTCGAAATATTTTTGGGAGAGGCCGAATTCAATGAGCCTGCTTGTTTCCGCCTTCTGCCCTGCAACAGGCGTATTGAGCGAATATTTTATTTCAAGGTATTTGCTGTCATTTTCCACAAAGCTTACTTCTGCCCTGTTCAGTTCGGACTCTTTTCCGATATAAGTGTGGATTTTTTTGTCGAACTGTTTCCAGCTGTCAAGGCTTATCCCGATTTCCTCGTTTTTTGCCCTGAACTCCTGCAACTGGAATTCATTGGGGAACTGGAGGAAAAACTTTTCGCTTATGAGCGCAAATCCTTCCTCGTCTATTGTAATGTCAATGCTGTGGTTTGAAATTGTGTAATACTGCGCGCCCGCAGTGCCTGAAAAAAAAACCACTGCCATGAGCACTGCCAGACAAAAAATTTTTTTCCCCATAAGCCCGCCTTAATTAACAGTATAATTACTATTGCGAATTTGCTTAATAAACCTTTTTGGCTTTTGTTTTTTCCCGCTTTCTGCAAAACCCGCGCTTTTGGACGAATTCCTTTTTAAACTGTGTCCAGCAGTTATTACTTTAGTGAGGGCATGGTTGATATCCAGTTTTTTGGACATTCTTTTTTCAAAATAGGGTTTCCAAAAGGCAACATATTAATCGACCCGTATATCAATTCAGACTGCAAGGAACCCAATTTCAAAAGGCTCATTTCCTGTTCAGCCTCGAAAAAAGACCTCAAGGACATTTCCATCATACTTGTTACGCACGAGCACTTCGACCATTTCGACAAGGCGCTTGTAAAGGACATTTCAATAAGGGAAAACGCCTGCGTTGTGGCGCACGAGGAAATCCTCCAGGAGCTCGCGCTTCCGAAGCACCTCGGCCATGCAATCACAATGAACCAGACAATGATGCTGCGCGACACAAAAATAACCGCAACTCCTGCGCACCATCCGAACAGTTTCTATCCCCTTGGATTTTTGATAAGCCAGAACGGCGCAAGCGTTTACCATGCCGGTGACACTGACCTGCTTGACGATTTTTCAAGCGTAAAGCCCGACATTGCAATCCTGCCCATAGGCGGGGAATACACCATGGACTGCGTAGACGCAATCCGCGCAGTAAAGACAATGAAGCCGAAATTCGCAGTGCCGATGCATTACAACACCTTCAAAATGATCCAGCAGGACCCAAAAGAATTCCAGCAGAAAATCGAGCAGAGCGTCCTGAAGACAAAAGTCGTGATAATGAAGCCGGGCGAAAAAAAGAAATTCAAAATCTGATTTTTTAATCAACGTGTTTTTCCGCTTCTTTGAGCTCTTCCATTGTCCCAATGTCAAGGCATTTTCCCCGAACTTCAAAGCAGCCAAGCCTGCCCTTTTTCATGAACCCCTTTATGGAATCCGTTATTTCTATTTCACCGCGTTCAGAGGGCTGGGTTTTTTCAATCGCATCAAAAATCTTCCCGGAAAACCAGTAAAGCCCTGCATTTATGAGGCCGGTTTTTTTTTCCTTCGGCTTTTCAACAAGGTTTTTCACCACATTCCCTTCGGCCTCGACAAAACCGAATTTTGAAACATCGCCAGTTTTTCTCACTGCAACAACTGCATCAAACCTTGCGGAATTTTTTTCCGCAAATTCAAAAAAATTTTCTATAAAACCGCCTTCAAAAACCAGGTCGCAGTAGGAGGCGAGAAAATTTTCTCCCGCGCAAAAATCCCTTGCAAGCCCGAAGCCGTGCCCTGTTCCGAGCTGTTCTTCCTGCTCAATATAAACAATAGGAATTCCCTGGAATGCTTTCCTGAAAAAAGTCCTTATGTCTCCGCCCATATAGCCTATTACAAGCGCTATTTCAGAGGCGCCTGCGTCTGCAAAGCCCTCAAGGCTTCTTTGAATAAGCGGCTTTCCTTTCAGGGGAACAAGCGCTTTCGGCATTGAATCAGTCAGGGGAAGCATTCTTTTTCCCTTTCCCGCAGCCAGCACAACAACCTTCAAAAAAAACACCGCATTATTCCCGCTTTTCGGCTTTTCTTAGGGCCTCTTCCAAAAGGGGCATTACTTTTTTATTGAATGTTCTGGGCGACAATTCAAGATTCCTGTCTATCAGGCGGTCAAGAGCCACAATCAAAGTGTATGGCACATTATCCGAAAAATAAAGCTTCTGCCGGGTCTGGCTTGCTGTATCAAAATTTTTTTTCCAATTGCGGCCTACCTTGTTCCATCTCTCCACGCTCTCGTGTTGCCGTAATTTAATTCTACTCGCAGCTTTTTTATTCGGGCTTACCCATTTTCTCGGCATTTTTTTTATCCTCCTATGATTTTCTGGATAATCGGGATTACTTTGTCATGAAAATCCCCGGGAGAAAGCCGGGAATTTCTACTGACAACCTGGGCAACCTGTTTTTTTTGTTCAGGTGTCAGCTCGCGCCCGGAATTCCTTTTAATCCATTTTGCAATCATTGCCGCATTGTTTTTCATGTTTGCAGCTATTTCTTCGGGCTTTGGCTCAACAGGCTTCCTGTGGAACTGGCTTTCACTAATCCAATTATAATCTCCCTGCCCTTTTGTTCCTCCTCTCCTTGCACGCATAATTACACTTTTTTTTATTATAATTCCATTTCCATTAAATCCCTTGCAACAACAGAATTTGCAAACGCCTTTTTCGCCTCTTCCCCTATTTTTTCATTGTCCCTGTTGCGCGGGCTCAAGTGCGTAAGCACGAGCTTTTTTGCATTTGTTTTTTGCGCCACTTCCCCTGCCTGGAAAGCAGTTGAATGCTTTGTTTCCACTGCCCGTTCCTTCTGGTCCTCCAAAAAAGCCGCCTCGTGGACAAGCAAATCCGAATCCATTATTGCCTCAAAATAAGTCTCGCTCGGAAGCGTGTCCATTACAATTGAAACTTTTTTTCCCTTTCTTCCCTTTGAATAATCCATTACTTCTTCCGGCCTGAAAATCCGGCTTCCAACTTTGACCTGCTGGCCTTTCTGCAGTTTGCTCCATAAAGGGCCTTCGGGAATTTTCAATTCAAGGGCTTTTTTCCTCTGGAACTCGCCGGGCTTGTCTTTTTCCCTGAAAACAAAACCCGTGCAGGGCACTTCGTGCTTCAAAGGAAAAGCCTCTACGATGCATTTTTCTTCCTCAAAAATTTTTCCTTTGCGCACTTCTTTTGCAATTATTTCAAAGTCCTTGCGCATCATTGCAAGGTTCAGGCTTTTCCTGACCTGCTCTTCAGTGCCTTTCGGGCCGAAAACATGAAGCGGAACATCCCTTCCATGCATGCTCATTGTTGCAACCAGGCCCGGAAAGCCTAAAAAATGGTCGGCGTGAAAATGCGAAAAAAAGATTGCCTGGACTTTCATGTATGAAACCCCGCTCTGCATCATCTGCCTCTGCGTGCCTTCCGGACAGTCAAAAAGAAACCATTTCCCCCCGAATTGTATTGCTGTTGCGGAAAGATTTCTCTCCACAGTGGGATTGCTGCAGCTTGTTCCCAAAAAAACAATCTTCAAAAAAACACCTTTTTTAGCCGATAAATTTTATTGTCGCAAATATTTAAATAGCACAAGTGTTGTTGTTCTAGCATGGCGCGGAGTTCAAATATTTTCAAGCTTGGTGCTGGCCAGTACCAGGTCGATTTTGACAGTAACAAGATTATTTTTTACTATGTTTCGAGAAACAAGGGCCATCGCGCAATCGGCACTGCAAGTTTCCGTATTGTGAAGGGAGCAGCCCTGTTTAACGGCGGCATTACCCACAGGTCTCCGCGTGTTGTAAAGGAGCTTATGGAAGTTGCCGAAGGGATTTTTCGCGAAGCCCATCCGGGAGTTTCAATAGGCGGCCATGCCCTCTGGCTTCACCAAAAAAAGCCCCCTGCCGGGGTTTCACTGGGCGCTGAGAGGCCGCAGCTGCCAAAAAGAAGGCCACAGCCAAGGCGCAGGTGACTATTGTGCTTCTGCCAATGAAAAATCTTCTGCAAAAAGCCCTTCAGGGAAAATATGCAGTCCCTGCCCTGAATGTAAATTCAATGGAAATGGTCCAGGCTGTTTTCTCTGCCGCTGAAAAAGCCCGAAGCCCGGCAATAATCCAGGTTTCCCCAAGCGCGCTTTCCTATTCGGGGGATTTATTGCCCGCAATTGTTTTTGCGGCAGGAAAAAAATTTCCAAAAGTGCCTTTTGCGCTCCATCTCGACCACGGCAGGAATCTTGGGGACTGCAAAAAGGCGGTTTCCCTCGGCTTCAGCTCTGTGATGATTGATGCAAGCATTAATTACGAAAAAAAAGATTCTGCAGGAAAGCATCCGCAGAGAAAATTTTCCGAAAATGCCGCGCTTACAAAAAAAGCCGTGAAATTCGCCCATGCAAAAAAAGTTTCTGTTGAAGGCGAAATAGGCACTTTGGGCGGCATAGAGGATTCAACTTTTTCCTCCGCACATTTGACTGACCCCGAGGAAGCAAGGGCTTTTGTTGAGGAAACAGGCATTGATGCGCTTGCAATTGCAATCGGCACTTCCCATGGGGCGTACAAATTCAGGGGAAAACCGAGGCTTGCATTTGACGTCCTGCAGAGGACACACCGGCTTCTTCCGGAACTGCCGCTTGTGCTTCACGGCGCATCTTCAGTTCCCGCTGGGGTTGTTTCGCAGTGCAAAAAATTCGGCCTGCAGATTTCCTCCGAAGCAAA
>JAQTPU010000004.1 GCA_028712575.1 Candidatus Iainarchaeum sp. | reverse complement strand
GCTCTGCAATCTGCTCCTTAGAATAAGGCCTTTCAACAACACAAGTTTGCGGATACATCAAATCACTTACCTAAAATAATATGCACCCAAGGAATATATAAAAATAACGCTTTGATACATAACAAAATCGAATTTTTCAGAAACAGAACCAAAAAAGCCCCTTTAGCCAAAAAAAGCCCAAATCACCAAAAACCATAGCTGGCGAAGCGCACTGGCATACCCAGTTGGCTGAACCGAGGCAGATTTACCACCTAACTCTTCCCCCGAATAATAGGATTATTGTTGTTTGTTGATTAGCTTACTAGGCGATTATGAAATAGGACTTAAAAAAATAAAGCCCAATTTACCTAAAATTATAGCCCGCGAATCCCGTAACAGGCCCGGATTAAGCAAAAGAAGCTCAATTTATGAGCTAACTCTCCCATAGAATATTTCTATTGATTGACTTAGGTGATTGAGATCTGCTTTTCCAGAAACCCTTGTTGGACTCTTTGAAGCAAGGTTTTTATTCAAAAGGAGCTTTATATTAAATGGTTAAAATGCAATTGAAACCAATGCATGAGCGCTGGATTTCCTGTTTGTAATCCGGCCAGGGCGACCAATTCTTTTTCCATATTAGCCATAACTACAGAAACAAATCGCTTATTGTCGGAACAAAACAAACTATTAAAAGAAATTCTGGAATTGATAAAATCAAGCAATAAGAAGGTTTTTTGTATGGTTGAAAAGGAAAGGCAACGGAGTTACAGTTGGTATCTTGACAAGGAAAAGAAGAACCAGGTTTTTATTCGCTTTGTTTTCACTTCGGATGGCAAAGGCCCAGAGGAGTTTTCAGTAAGCTATTGCCAGATAATTGATGAGAAGCCGCGGGAAATAGTGCGCTATGATTGTTCAGCGCTGGAAAACGTGCATATGCACCAGTTCTTCCGTAACCACCATGAAAAGAAAAAGTTAGATAAAGAAATAAGCTACGAGACAATGCAAGAGTTTGTAGACAATATAGAAAAAAATTGGGGGCAATACCTGGCAAAATTCAAAGAAAAATAAGAGTCGGACAATATAAAAACGAACTATTTATATAACCTAACAGGTTATAATATTAATAAGCAATAATTGGGTTAAAATTCAAGGGGATGAAAATGGATAATTTAATAATTAAGATTGGAGCCGACAAAAGAAAAGAGCTTAAAGAAGTCTTCGACAATCCGCAAAAAGCAAAGAAAAACACGCACACACTTTTTTTGGATTCCACTGAAGATTTATACAAAATTCTTTCGCCAAAAAGATTTGAACTTCTCAGATACCTGATTAAACATCAGGCCGAGAAACAAACAATAAGCGAAATAGCCGATGAACTGAAAAGAAAACAAGAAGCAATAAGCAGAGACGCAAACCTGCTAAAAAAATACGACCTAATAGAAAAAATCAAAGAAAAACAAATGATCTACCTAAAAGCACTTTACACTTCATTAGACATCCAATTAGCAAGCACTTAAAAAAATTCTTGTTTGAAACAGAAAAAAACTAGTTTAAGCCTTGAGGCCAGCAATAAGCTTTTTAGTGTAAGATTCAACAATATTTTTTCTGTATAAAAAATTCAATTGAAGCCAATTGCGTGAGCGCTGGATTTTTGATAAGGAATTCGGCCAGGGCGAATATCTTTTTTTGCAGGCTGCTTAATCAGCAGGCATTCTCAAAACAGGCGTGCGCCTTTTTTTCGGCCATTTCCCACGCCCTTGTGCCTGCCACTTGAAATAAATATCTTTCCGCCATTGGGAAATTCCCATTCAACAGCAATCTGCTTGTGGTTGCCCCTATTCCTTCTTTCAGGGCCAAGACGCCTTGTGCTTTTTCCCCTTCTGCTTGTCTGTGCAACTGAAGGGCCGTAATCGACTGGAACTGTTTCTACAACCCAGGAGCCCGGCCTGACCTTTCTATTGATGCTTCCTTCTTCCCTGGCTGCACGAACATGGTCAAAAGTCATTCCGGCCTGCCTTCTTCCGAGAACAACGCTTTTCAAAAAGTCGTTTGCATTTGCCCTTCTTTCAGGGCCTTTGCGCCTTTCTTTTTTAACAAGCCTTCGTTCAGGGCCTGTGCAAACAATCTGTTCATTGTGGCTTTTTTGGTCTACTGTCCTTACTTGAATCCCGCCTGTTCTTCTTGGCATTCCTTGTTTAGGGGGGTTTCTTCGAAGCATAATAGGAATACGGCTTTAATTATTTAAAAAGCTTCCTGAAAAAAGAGGGATAATGCAATTTTTTTGCAAAAATTTTTATATAATAAAGCACCCTATTAATACAACAAAAAAATTTTTTGCCTTCAATTAGCCCGGGTGTTGTTTATTGCCAAAGTGACTTATTTCAGCCAGATTTATAAGAAGCCTGTTTATGACGACAGGGGTTATAAGATAGGCCTGCTTCGCGACCTTGTGTTCAGGGATGGAACAGAGCTTGGTGAAATAACCCATTTTGTACTGGAAATAAACAGGAAAAAATTAAAGTTCCCATGGAAATTTGTTGCAAGCGTAAGCCATGACATTCACCTGAACACTGTGAAGGAAAAAACCCCGTGCTGGGAAACGGATGAAACAGACATGCTGGTTAATGAAAGCCTCATGGACAAACAGCTCGTAGACACAAACGGCCTGAAGGTTGTGCGCGTGAACGATGTCCTGCTTTCAAAAACAAACGGAAGCTTTTATGTCCTGGGGGTTTCTTTCGGCTTGAGAAGCCTTTTGAGAAGGCTTGAGCTTGAAAAAATCGCCTTGTGGATAAATCCAAAAATGAAACCCCAGATAGTGCCATGGATTTTTGTCCAGCAATTGTCGCTCTCTCCCGCGCACATAAGCCTGAATCTTGCAGGCGGAAAAATAAACGAGGTGCACCCTTCGGATATTGCGGATTTGCTTGATGAATTAAGCCATTCAGAAAGGCAGATTCTTTTCAATGTCCTGAATGATGAAAAGGCCGCTGAAACTCTGATAGAGGCCGGCCCAAAAGTCCAGAAATCGCTCATTGAGCATCTGCAGGAGAGGAAATTCAGTTCGGTATTGAACAAATTGTCGCCTGCGGAAATGGCCGACCTTTTAAATACGCTTTCAAACCTGCCCAAGGAAAAAATTGTAATGCTTGTAAAGCAGATGGACAGGAAAATCCTGAAAAAAATAGGAAAAATAATCGAGTCCCCTGAAAAATGCGCTTCCGACCTTATGAGAAAGGAATTTTTCACGATAAACGAGGGGGAAACGGCAGGCAGGCTGAAAAAACTTGTAAAAAAGGCGAAATGGGCGGAAGAGCCGCACAGGGTTTATGTTGTAAACAGCGAAAACGCCCTTGCAGGCGAAATAACAATCAAGCAGCTGCTGCTTGCAAAATCAAAATCGAAAATAGGCGAGATAATGAACAGGAATGTTGTTTCCCTGGGAGTGAAGGAGCCGTTGAAAAAGGTAATCCAGGTTTTTTCGAATCAGCACCTGGCAGAACTGCCTGTTGCCGACGAAAAAAAAACCCTTGTGGGAATAATTTCAATGAACGATGTTTTTGAGGAAGTCACTCCTAAAAAATGGAACAGGATTAGAATGATTGCGGACAGGGTAAACGAAAAACTCACCTACAAAAAGTGAAAAAAATGGCTTTCAGGATAAACAAAAAAATAATCCTTCTCTTTCTCGTTACTCTCGGCCCTGGAATAATCACTTCGGCTGTTGACAATGATGCCGGCGGAATCGCGACCTATTCGATTGCGGGCTCGCATTTCGGATATGCCCTGTTATGGACGCTTATTCCCATTGCAGTGATTCTTTTTTTCATGCAGGAAATGGGAATCCGAATGGGCATAGCCACTGGAAAGGGGCTAAGCGACCTGATACGCGAACATTTCAGGGTAAAAATAACTGTTTTGCTGATGGCAGGCCTTGTAATAACAAACATCGGCAATGTAATAGCTGAATTTGCGGGAATAGCTGCTTCAGGCGAGCTTTTCGGGATAAGCAAATTCATTCTTGTGCCTGCATGCGCTTTTTTTGTCTGGGCATTGATTCATAAGGGAAATTACAAAACTCTTGAAAGGGCTTTCCTGATTGCCTGCCTTTTTTACGTCTGCTATGTTGTTGCCGGCTTGATGGCAAAGCCGGACTGGATTGAAGTCGGAAAAGGCCTTATAAATCCTGCATTAAGCGCTGACAGCGCGTACATAATGATGATTGTAGGGCTTGTGGGGACTACGATTGCGCCCTGGATGCAGTTTTACCTGCAGTCTGCGGTAGTGGAAAAGGGCCTGAAAAAAGAGCAGTATGCATATTCAAGGATGGACGTCCTTGTCGGCAGTGCAATAACTGTCGTAATAATGTTTTTCATTATTGTGGCAACTGCCGCAACATTGTTTGCAAACGGGGTTGCTGTCAATTCCGCTGAAGACGCCGCGCTTGCATTAAGACCCCTGGCGGGAATTTATGCTTCAGTGCTTTTCGGAATAGGGCTTTTTGTCGCATCCCTTTTTGCCGCCGCAATCCTTCCGCTTGCAACGTCTTTTTTCGTATGCGAGGCGTTCGGCTGGAATTCCGGCGTGAACAAAAAAATGAAAGAGGCCCCGCAGTTTTACGGCCTGATTACTTTCCTTATAATAATCGGCGCTGCAATAATTCTTGTTCCGGAAGTGCCTTTAATGCCGATAATGTATTTTTCCCAGGTGATAAACGGGATAATGCTGCCGATAATCCTTGTAATGATGCTTCTCCTTATCAACAACAGGAAAATAATGGGGGAATACAAAAACGGGCTTGGATTCAATGTCGTTGCGGGGATAGCGACAATTGGATTAAGCGCGCTAAGCATAATAATGGTCCTGCAGTTTTTCGGGTTAAAATTAGGCTGAAAAAGAATTCCTGTTCAGGCTTCTATTATTTTTTTCATGTCTTTTTTCAGCAGTATCAATTCAAGGCCGCCTGCAGCCGCCTTTCCGGCAAGCAGCTGCCCCTCTTTCCCTGTAAAGCCGGAACTGCTTATTGTCATCCTCAAATCAACCTTGTATTTGTTGCCTGAAACCTTCTGGACCTGGCCGCTCACTGTGTTGACTTCGAAACTGCCTTCTGATTTTGTCCCTATGAGGCTGCCGCGCATTCCTGATGAGAGGAGGTTTATTTCCTTTATTTTTCCCCTGCCTGCCTGGAAAATCCCGTAAGTAACCTGGTTTTCCTCTGCAAATTTTTCAATTGCAGAATGGATATCTGCATTATTAGCAATCTTAAGAGCCAAGAGATTCTGCGCACCAGCCATCAAACCACCCCGAAAGCAAACAAAAAACTGAATTTTTCTAATGAAGAAATCCCCCCTCAATCTATATTTAAACCTATTTGAAAACACTGCCCGAACACAAAAAAAGCCTTAAATATTCGGGTTTCCTTATTTGTTAAGTGGTTTTTTTGTCTCTTGAGAAAATGTTCGACCCAAAGTCGATTGCGGTAATCGGCGCAAGCGACCATCAGGACAGCGTTGGCCAGGCATTAATGAAAAATCTTGTGGGGAACGGTTTTTCCGGAAGCATCTATCCAATTAACCCGAACAGGAAAAATGTTTCAGGAATTCACTCGTACAGGAGCATTGCACAGGTTCCTGAAAAAATAGATCTTGCAATAATTGCAACTCCGTCTTTTACAGTCCCTAGAATTGCAAGGCAGTGCGTAAAAGCAGGGGTAAAATCCATTATTGTAATAAGCTCGGGTTTTTCCGAAACAGGGAAAAAAGGCGCCGCTCTTGAAAAAGAACTTGCAAGGGCAATTGAAGGCACAGGAGTAAGGCTGCTGGGGCCGAACTGCCTCGGGTATATAAGGCCTGACAAGAAAATCAATGCAAGCTTTGCAATAAGGAACGCCCTGCCGGGAAAACTTGCCCTGATAAGCCAGTCGGGCGCGCTTTGCTCCGGAATCCTTGACTGGGCGCAGAAGGAAAAAGTGGGCTTCAAGTATTTCATTTCAATAGGCGGAATGCTTGATATTGGCTTCGGGGATTTGATTGATTTTCTTGAAAATGACACAGATGTTGAAAGCATTGTTTTGTACATGGAAAGCCTGAAAAATGCGGAAAAATTTCTGGATGCGGCAAAAAAATTTTCAAAGAAAAAGCCGATAATCGTTGCAAAATCAGGCCGCTTTGAGGAAAGCGCAAAAGCCGCAATTTCACACACGGGAGCAATGGCAGGCAATGACGAGGTTTTTGATGCGGCATTCAGAAGGGCGGGAATAGTGCGTGTCGAGGAAATACAGGACCTGCTGGGCTGTTCAGAGGCTTTTTCAAAACAACCCATTCCAAAAGGCGATAAAATCCTTGTAATAACAAATGCCGGAGGCCCGGGAGTCATGACAACAGATGCGATAATAAAAAGCGGGTGCAGGCTTGCCTCGCTTTCCGGGGAAACAATTTCCAGGTTGAACAGGGCGCTGCCGAAAAACTGGTCGCATAACAATCCCGTGGATATTCTGGGGGATGCTTCGCCTGAAAGGTATGCAAAAGCCCTGGAAATCTGCCTTAATGAAAAAAATGCGGATTGTGTAATTGCCATACTGACTCCGCAGGCAATTTCAAAGCCTGCCGAGGTTGCGAAAAAACTCGTTGAAGAGGCAAAAGAAAGCGAAAAAACAATCCTTTCAAGCTGGATAGGCGAGGCTTTTGTTGAAGAGGGAAAGGAAATACTGCAGGCAAACAACATTCCCTGCTTTGAAACACCGGAAGAAGCTGTCCGTGTCTTCAGTTATATGAACCAGTACAGGAAAAACATTGGAAATGCGTATGAAGCGCACTGCGAGCTTCCCCCGCTGCACAGGCACAACAAGGAAAAAATTTCCCTCAAATTAAAAGAAATTTTAAGGCAGGGGAGGACTGTCCTCACTGAAATAGAATCAAAGGAAATCCTGAAGGCATATGGAATTCCTGTTAATGAGACAATGCTTGCAAAAAATCCCGAGAGCGCGGTTTTCAAGGCGAATAGCATAGGCTTTCCCGTTGCAATGAAAATTGTTTCAAACGAGATAACGCACAAGACAGACGCGAAAGGCATTGCATTGAATCTTTCAAGCGAAAAGGAAGTTGAAATGGCATTTGATGTGATAATAAAAAACGCAGAAAAATTCAATCCAAAAGCAAAAATTACTGGAGTTTCAATACAAAAAATGATTGAATCTTCGGGATTGGAACTGATTATAGGGGCAAAAACAGACATTACATTCGGAAAAGTCCTGTTGTTCGGGCTTGGGGGCACTGCAACAGAAATATTCGGTGACAAGAGCCTGGAATTGATTCCGCTGACAAAAAATGCGCCCTGCGAAATTCCCAAGAGGACAAAAATTTACTCCCTGCTCAAGGGATACAGGCACAAATTCAAGGCAGACCTTGCAGAACTGGCGGGAATTCTTGAAGGGTTTTCCCACATAATGAATGATTTCAAGGAAGAAATAGAGGAAGCGGACATAAACCCGCTGCTGATTTCAAACGGAAAACTATTTGCAGTGGACGCCAGGATAATACTCAAAAAAGCAAAATAGCCCGGCAATAGGATATATTTAAAAACATGCGTGAAGCATATTTCACATATGCACGGGTGTGAGAAGCAGCTTTTTTTCGGCATGTTCGCAAATAAGCTGAAAGTCCGGATTCTGGAGGAGCTTATGGCAAGGCCGATGGGGGTTACTGAACTTGCGGATTCCCTTGAAGCTGAAAGGAGCAAGGTTTCGCATGCCCTGCTTTCAATGAATTCGTGCAGAATAATCGGCGTGGAGGAAAAGGGCAGGCAGAGGCTTTATTACCTTAACAGGGAAACTGTAGTGCCTATGATGCGGCTTGCTGAAAGGCATGTTTCAAAAAATTGTGAAAAATGCTTTGCAAAATAAACAGGATTGATTGGATGGAAACAAAAAAAATCGGGATTGTCGCAGGAATTGCGGTTATTGCCGTTGTATTGATTGCATTGATGGGCCTGGCAACCGGCTTCTTTGCTTTGGAACCCGGGCCGGATTCAAACGTAAAAAAATTCGGGACTTTTTCCTATGTTGAGGGGGCAACTGTCGGAAAAATTGGCGGAAAACCTGTTGTAGAATTGTTCTCAACTACCTGGTGCCCGCACTGCATCAGGATAAAGGAAACCTTTGATTCAACAATGCAGGAATATGCCGCACAGGGGAAAATTGTTGCCTACCACTGGGAAATTGACACTGGAGACAACACTTTGACGCAGGCTGTTGAAACTGAAGTGCCTGCCTCTGAAATGGCTGTTTTCAGCAAATTCAGCCCGGGAAGCAACATTCCGCTTTTTGTTTTCGGGGGAAAGTATTACAGGATTGGAAACGGGTTTGAAGGAACACAGGATTTGGAAAAGGAAAAAGCGGAATTCAGGGCAATGCTTGAACAGCTTCTGAAAGAGTAGGGTGAAAACATGGCTAAAACAGCAGTTATAAAATATTTTGAAGACAAGTGCATTGGCTGCAGGGCCTGCGTTGCTGTTTCAGGCAACTGGGTTGAAAACGGGGAGAAAGTCCGCCCTCTTAAAACAAAGGTTTCCGGAAAAGAAATCGGGGAAAACAAAAAAGCGGAAGCGGTCTGTCCCGTGCAGGCAATTAAAGTCACGGAAAAATAATCCAAATCAAAAAAAGCTTTTTTTTATGGAATTAAAAATCGATTTTTCAAGCAAAAAAACAATTGCGGGAATAATTGCATTAATCTGCGTAATTGCGATTATTGCTTATTTGCCGCCGCTTATTATTTCAGCAAACCCGGATACATGCACTGTCAACGGGATCTGCCAGCACGAACAAAGGCTCAATCTTTTGATTGACCTTGTGCCTGTTTTTATCCTTGCAGGGATTGTGCTTGGCGCAGTGATTTTCTTTTTCATGTCTGCAAAGCTCGACAATAAACAGAAGGACATTCAAAAGGCCACGGAAACACTGGTGCAATTCCTGAACAGGGATGAAAAAACAGTTGTGCGGAAAATACTTGAAAACAACGGCAGGGTTTTCCAGTCTGAAATTTCCCGCATAGAAGGGATTGGAAAGCTGAAAAGCCACAGGATTCTGCAGAGGCTTTCAGACAGGAAAGTGATTGAAATCGAAAAGCACGGAAAAACAAACATAATAAAGCTGGCAAAAAACATCCAGGAATTCCTTATTCTAAGAAAATAATCAAAAAATCCAGGGTTTCATCAAACCATATTAATGGTTTCAGCTGCTATTGTTGCAGGTGGTTTTTAATGGGTGAAAAAAATTCTGAAAGCAGCGGAGACTGCTGTAAACGGGCAGGGGAAAAAAGCTCCCTGAAACAGGGCATTATTTACGGCCTTGTTCCGCACATTGGCTGCATCGGGTTTGCAGCAGCCCCGGTTCTGGGAGTGACTGTTGCAGCGGAATTTTTCCGGCCATTATTAATGAACAGGTGGTTTTTTTATTTCCTGATAGGGGTGTCGCTGTTGTCTGCGACTGTTTCGACAATAATTTATTTGCGGCAGAACAACGCTCTTTCCATGAAAGGCGCTGTGCGCAAAAAGAGGCATATTAGCACAATGTATGCCTCGACAATAGGAATAAACCTTTTGTTTTTCCTGTTTATTTTTCCAATGGCTGCAAACTTCGGGGCAAATGTTTCTGCAGGCACAGCGGGGCTTGCGGCATTGCCGGGCAGCAATTCGATTGGTACAATTGCATTGCAGGTCCAGATTCCATGTTCAGGGCATGCGCCTTTAATTACAGGGGAACTGAAAAAAATTTCAGGAGTGCAGGGGGTAAC
This sequence comes from Candidatus Iainarchaeum sp., assembly GCA_028712575.1. Classification (GTDB taxonomy): domain Archaea; phylum Iainarchaeota; class Iainarchaeia; order Iainarchaeales; genus JAGVNX01. Next base: position 8,973 of record JAQTPU010000004.1, on the reverse strand, counting down.
ATTCAATTTTCCAGACAGTTTTGATGTGGCATTTGATTCAGGCAAAACAACAAAGGAACGGATTCTTGCATTGGAGATATTCCGGACATATCCTGCCAAAGTGACTGCGGAATCAAATAACGGGTTTACAATCGGATAGCGGGCATTTTTAAATCTGAAAAAGCATAATTTTACGGCTGGGAATAATGGAAAAAAAGTCCTTTTTAATCGGAAAAATGCACTGTGCAAACTGCGCGCTTACAGTGGAGAAGGCCCTGAAAAAATTGCCGGGCGTGAAGAGTGCGGGGGTTAATTTTGCCTCTGGAAAGGCGCTTGTTGAATTTGATTCTTCAATGATAAGGGAAAGGCAGGTTGCAGAGGCTGTTGAAAAAGCTGGCTATGAAGTCATTTTTGGGGAGAAGGCAAAAGACATTGAAAAGGAAGCAAGGGAGAAAGAAATTTCCGGTTATAAAAAAAAGTTTGCGGCGGCTTTTGTTTTGAGCCTGCCGCTGCTTTTTTTCATGTTCTCGGAAATTGCGGGAATTTCACTGCCTGGAATTTTAATGCAGAACGTTGTTTCAATCCAGTTTCTGCTGGCAACAAGTGCACTAATTGTCGGAAGAGAGTTTTTTACAGGCGGATTCGGGGCAATTCTGCGGAAAAACCCCAACATGTTTTCCCTTGTTGCAATCGGGGTCGGCTCTGCCTATATTTACAGCCTGATTGCAAGCGTTTCTTTCTGGACCGGAATGAAAATCCTGCCTGTTGAAAACCTGTATTATGAAACGGCGGCGCTTCTGATTGCGTTTATTTTCCTGGGAAAGTTTTTTGAGGCAAAAGCGAAAGGCGGGACATCGGAGGCCATAAAAAAACTCATTGGATTGCAGGCAAAAACCGCGTTCGTTGAAAGAAACGGAAAGGAAATTGAAATTTCTGTTGAGGAAGTGAAAATCGGGGACATTGTAATTGTAAAGCCCGGCATGAAAATTCCTGCTGATGGAAAAATTGTGCAGGGCCTTTCAAGCGTTGACGAAAGCATGGTTTCCGGGGAAAGCATTCCCGTGGAAAAAGAGCCAGGCGACATTGTAATCGGCTCCACAATAAACAAGACGGGCTCCTTTAAGTTCCGCGCGGAAAAAATCGGTTCAGAAACTTTTCTGGCGCAGATAGTGAGGCTGGTTGAAGAGGCGCAGGGAAGCAAGGCGCCTGTGCAGGCCCTTGCGGACAAAATCGCGGCGGTGTTCGTGCCGGGAGTAATGGCAATTGCAGTTTGTTCAGCAGTGGCATGGATTCTTCTCGGGCAGGGCTTTTTGTTTGCGCTTACAATTTTTATTTCAGTGCTTGTAATTGCATGCCCCTGCGCGCTCGGGCTTGCAACGCCCACTGCAGTAATGGTCGGGACAGGAAAGGGCGCTGAAAACGGGATTCTCATAAAAAGCGCTTCCGCACTTGAAGCTGCTATGGGCACTGGCACAATTGTTTTTGACAAGACAGGCACAATAACCAAAGGCAGGCCGGAAGTGACAGACATTGTTGCGGCAAAGCAAGGCGGTGAAAAAGACGTGCTGCTTTTTGCCGCCATTGCTGAAAAAAATTCCGAGCATCCTCTCGGAGAGGCGGTAATCAAAAAGGCGGAGGAAAGGAAAATAAAAATTCCGGAGCCGAAAAAATTTGCTTCTTTTTCAGGCAGGGGGGTTGAGGCAGAATTTGAAGGGAAAAAAATCCTGCTTGGAAACAAGAAATTAATGTCTGAAAAAAAAGTGGATTCCGGCATGCTGGAAAAGCAAATCCTGGATTTGGAAAAGCAGGGAAAAACAGCAATGATTGTCGCAGCCAATGGGAAGGCTTTCGGGATTATTGCAGTGGCTGACACTATCAAAGAAAATTCAAGAGAGGCTGTTGCGGCACTGCAAAAAATGGGCAAGGAAATTGTATTATTGACGGGCGACAATAAAAGAACTGCAGAGGCGATTGCAAGGCAGGCGGGCATTGAAAAAGTGCTTGCAGAAGTCCTGCCTGAAGACAAGGAAAAAGAAATCAAAAAGCTTCAGGAGCAGGGAAAAACGGTTGCAATGGTTGGCGACGGGATTAATGATGCACCCGCTCTCGCAAAAGCGGACCTTGGGATTGCAATCGGTTCAGGGACCGACATTGCAATCGAATCGGCTGGCATTGTACTAATCCGGAACGACCTGCGCGATGTTGCTGTTGCAATTGATTTGAGCGTTTACACAATGAAAAAAATAAGGCAGAATTTTTTCTGGGCATTTGCATATAATGCCGTAGGTATTCCGGTTGCGGCTGGAATTCTTTTTCCGTTCACTGGATGGCTCTTGAGCCCTGTGATAGCAGGGGCTGCAATGGCATTCAGTTCTCTAAGCGTTGTGACAAATTCGCTTTCAATGAAGGGATATAAAGCAAAAATCAAATCCTGATTTTTAAAAGCTCTTCTTCGGAAATTTTTTGCACCAGCACCCTATTTTTCTTTTTTGATTTTCCCTGCCAGTATTCGACTGGTGCGGAATCATTAGTACAATCGGAATAGCGCAGTGCAATCGAGGCTGCTTTTTCAACTGCCTGTTTTGTTTTTTTGCCCTGCAACAGCACAATCGGGCTGCCTGTTTTCGGAACTTCAAAAACAAGCTCTTTTTTTTGTACTAATGCAAGCAGGTTTTTGTTTTCCTTTTCATCGCGCCCTGCAATTATTTTGTTTTCTCCGAACCTGAAATGCCTGCCTATTTTCAGCAGTTCAATGTCAATAAGAGTGGCTTTTTTCCTGTGGCTGAACAAATCGCGGACTTTTGCGGCAAATTCCTTGTATGTTAAAAGGCACCCCCCCGATGGACAGGGATAATCGTTCACATTAAGGGATTTTGCAAGTTCGAATTGCCGCTTCCTGCCCCTGCCGTTTATTGCCAGAAGATTTTCCCTTCGAATCCAGCCTTTTTTTTCAGCCTCTGTTTCAGGCAGGAGTTTTGCAGACAAAGGCCTAAGCAGTTTTCCTTTCAGGCCGGCTTCTTTTTCAATCAAACGCAGCGCATCAGAGCGCTGGCTCATGGGCCTCTGGCCCAAAACTTCCCCGGTAAAAATAAACTTTGCGCCTGCCTGCTTTGCAAATTTTCTTGCTTTTTTCAGGGCAAAAATCCTGCAGTCAATGCACGGGTTCATTCCGCTTCCATACCCGTGCTTTGGATTCTGCAGAAGCCGGATGTAATCTTCGCCCTTGAAAACTGTCTTCAGGGGAATTTTCAATTGGGCCGCAATAATTGCAGAATAACATTTGCCTTTCTGGTCGCAAAGGCAGAAGGGGCTCTTGAAATTCAGGGCGATTACATCTATGCCCTGGTCAAGAATAAGTTTTGCCGCAATGCTGGAATCCAAACCGCCGGAAAGCATGCCGATTGCCTTTATTTTTTTAGCCATAACAAAACCCGTTGCAATGTATAAGAAAATATAATAAAATAAAAGAATTAAAAACAGCCTCAATCGCGAGGTCAGCAGCCTTCATCTATCTGCATGTCGCCGTCATTATCCATTGAATCGCCGCAAATTTCAGTCAAATGCCCGGGATTAATGCCTTTTTCAAAACCGTCCATTAATGCCTTGGCGTGCGCAAGATAAACTTCTTTCGTATAGCCGTTTGCAATTCCCTCCTTAGAAAAAATTTCCTGCGGGCCGGGAAATTCGATTATTCCCGCAACGCCCTCCTGCCTAAGCATATAGCCTGCCTTCTGGGTTATTTTTGGGTCTCATTTTTCAAAATCAGTTCCGCTTTTTCTCGAAAAGCTTATCCATGGATACGAGCCGCTGTAATCTCCGGCATCCAGCTTGTTTTGCAGCCTTGCAAGGTCAGGCAGGAAATAAAACGAGGGAGACGCTGCATCTCCGCTTCCTGCGGGCGTGTAAGTATCAAACTTTTGTATGTCGTTAGGATTTGAAAAAGGCGGAATATTTTCATGGTAAAAAATAATTCCCGCATTGCCGTTGCTGGCTTTTGCTTCCGCAGCCAAATCTGCTCCGCGGGCTTTCCAATAATTGTAATACTGCACATATTTTTCCTGCAGTGTGCCAGAATAATTCACAGTGTTGTTTGACAGGGCGCCGCGATAACAGTCGTTTATTATGTCGCCGTCAACATAGCTTGGCCTCATCCATATCTCCAAATCAAACTCAACAATATCGTTTTCCTGCAAAGGCACCTTGTCCAAGACTTTCTGGAAAGAATCAAGTTCTGCCTGCCAGACCCTGCCCGTGTATGACGGGTCTATTGCAAGCTGGTTCGGCTTCAGAGAACAATTCAATCCGTTGTTTTTTTCGCACCAGTCCATGCCATAATAGGAAGAACATTTATAAGCATCAAACCCGGCAGCGCCGAAATATTTCATGTCCTGGCCGTTTTCCGGATGGTTTTGCCCCTCTATGCTGTTGGGGTCAAGCAGATTGGGATTTCCATCTTGGTGAGGAAAGCCAGGCCCATAATGAAGCATAATGGGGCCTATTGCCCGCACGTCTGCAATAAGGCCTGCAAAATCCGGATCAGAATCCCAGACATTTACTCCAAAATGCGTGAAACCGATTTCCTTCAATTTCGGAAAAAGCTCCATATATGCCTGCCATTCCCCCGGCTTATATGACACGCCGCCGACATAAACCCCCCAAAAGGAAACAATTTTTTTGCCGCAATTTTCGGGATTAAGCTTGCAGGCTGTTTCAGACAGGCTGTTTTCAACGCTTTGCCCTATGTTTGTCCCAGCGCCCGTTAAAAGCACAAGCAAAACTGCTGCGACAATGACAGCGCCGCCGACCAATAACAGGTATTCAATGGCGCCCTGGGCAGTTTTGTTCATGCTAAAAATAGGGTTTACATGAATAAAAGAGTTATCCTGTTGCCTCTGGAAATTAGTTTTTTGCCTAAGCAAATCAAAAGCCCTTTATTAAGGCCAGGATAATAGAGTCTTAAGAAAATTCAGTTTTTGTTTTATGGGGGATTAACTGGATGAGAAACTGGGAAGATTTAAATAAAAGGAAAAACATTCAATTTAACGGTTTATATATGGACAAAAAAGCAGGGGTAACGGGTTTTTTGCCTTTTCTGATTGTCGGGCTGATTTTTGTTTTTGCAATAAGCGCGAATGCTGCAGCAGTTAAATCCGAAGAATTGAACGCCATATGCACAATGGAATATGCGCCTGTCTGCGGAACAGACGGAAAAACTTATTCAAACAAATGCCTTGCAAATTCCGCGGGAATTGAAGCGGCTTACGCCGGGGAGTGCAAAACAATTCCCGCTTGCGCAAAAGAAGGAGAAAATTATTCCAAAGTTTACAAGGATTATCCCGAATCATGCTGTTCCGGCCTTACAGAATGGGAATCGGGGTTTGATTCGAGAATAGTTGAAAACGGAAAATGCGTTGAAACAGGCCTGCTGAAAGGCAGCCCTGTAGGAACATGCATCAACTGCGGGAACGGAACCTGCGGAAAACTTGAAACAATATGCAACTGCCCGAAAGACTGCGAAACCACAAATGCCTGCAGGGCTGAAAAGGAAATGTGCGGCGGCATTGCAGGATTCCAATGCTGTTCAGGACTGACATGCCAGTACAAGGAAACTTATCCGGATGCATCAGGAATGTGCATCAGGGAAAACACCCAATCCGGGTTTTACGTCAGCGCTGCCTGGACAGACAAGCAGGCATATACTTTGGGAACAGACAAAGAAGTAATGATTTATGCAAAAATTCTTGATTTGGACGGGACGCCAAGCCTGCCTGAAGAAGGCACAACTGCAAAAGCAGGAATTTACCAGATTATTTATGCAACAGCCAGCGGAGCTGGCAGCAATGCACCAGGCAGTTCTGCGGCACTCGAATACAATTATGACAGCGGGTACTATGAAGGAAAAGCAAGCGTGCCAAGTTATGATGGAACATTTGTGGTAGAAGCAAAAGCAACAAACCAAAACAAGACGCCAGACACTGTTTCCGGCAATGCAAAATTTATTGTTGCAAAGGGCAATTACCAGCCAATTATTTATGCGGGGCTTAATGAAAAATTCGATCTGGCACAGGAACAGCAGGCAAACATCTGGGAAAGCCAGAAAGAAAATGCCCTGGTGAAAATGAAATTTGATTCCGTGGTAGGATTAAAATGCGCAGCAGGTTCGTCAAACAAAGAAGCTGAAAAATGCCTTGACGGCGGAAATTATGCGCTATTCTCAATCAGCACGGCATCGGGAATACAGACAAGCGTAAGCCTTGCACCAGGCTCAAGCACGACTGTTGGCGAATATAAAATCACTTTAGGCGGCCTTGCAATGAACATGGCAACGGGAAAATATTCCGCAACATTGCTTGTAGAAAAATTTTCCGACACAGTTGTTTATGCAAAGCTTGACCAGGAATTTTTCCTAAAGCTAAACCAAACTGCAGTGATTGAAGAAGCCGGATTGAAAATGACTCTTGCGGAAATTGCATTTATGAATTGCGCTACAACTAATGCAAATGCGACTACAGACTGCATTGGGAGCAGCACAAGAGCAATCCTGGAAACAAATGTCCCGCCATATAAGATTTCTGTTAAGCAGGGCGCACAGAAAAAAATCGGGGATTACCAAAAAATCGGGAATTACCTTTTGAAATTAAATTATACAAAAGGGGATACTGGAAGCTTTGTTGTTTCAAAAGGAACAGTTGAACAGCCGACAAAAACAGTTGCGCTCGGGGAAAAATTTGATTTGGCGACAAATGAAACAGCAACAGTAAAAGAAATCGGAATGAAAATAAGGCTTACAGGAATAGCAATGCCCAATGTGCCTGTTGCTTCAAGCTCTGCCGGCTCTGGAATTACTGGCAATGCAACAATTTCAAAAATTTCTTCAGAGGCAATGCCGACTTCTGTTACGACAGCGCAGGCTGTTTCAAGCACCGGCTCAGTAACAGAAACACAGGCACAGATACGCATTGACCCGAGGCCAATGGCAAAGCTTACAATAGAAATGCCACAAGTTTGCACAATGATTGCGTGCACTGTTGACAACCCTAACTGCAATAGCTGCAGCACAGGAACTGCAACGGAAATTTACATAAGGCAGGGAGAAACAAGGACTGTTTTCGGATACACAATACATGCATTGAGAATTGACGGCGCAACCGCGGTTTTAATGGTCGGAAAGCCTTACGAGGATTACATAAAAGTAAACCTTGATGAAAAATTCAAATTGCAGGAATCTCAGACAGCATATGTTACAAACGCGGATTTATTCCTGAAACTTTACAGCGTGCAAATTTACAAGTGCGGTGCAAACGAGCCTTCAGGCAGCACAAAGTGCATTGGAGGCCAGTCTGCGCAGATAAGCGTCTGGCTCGAAACAAGTGCGGCAGACAGTTCAACAGCTGAAAGCAGCGGCACTATAAGCATTGCTGTCGGGCAGGCAGTTGAGATGTATGGCTACAAAATTGCCCTGCAGGGCATTGATTCCGAATCCGCGTACTTTGTTGTAAGCAGGCAGGCAGGCCCTGCAGAAATAAACGTGCATGTGAACGACAATTTCAAGCTGGCTGAAAACACGGGTGCAAATGTTTTGGAGGCGAACATTAAGATTGATGTTTTAAGCCTTGACGAAAGCACAGTTAAATTCGGCGTGAGCAATTACATTTACTCCAAGGAATACGTCGGCACAAATGTTTCAAAAAGCGCAATCGAAGAAAAAATCAAAAACACTTCAACGCAAAGCACTGCCGGCAATAACAGCGTTGAAATCCTGCCAGTGCCGCCGATGCCGTTCGACGTTTACTCTCTGCAGGCAGGCCAGAGCATTGAACTGAACAATTACCTGGTTTCAGTGCTTGAAGTGAATCCGAATGCAGCCGTCTTTGTTGTCAAGGAAAAAGGCAGCGACAAGCAGATAACCATCCAGATAAACAAGGTCTGGAACCTGTTTTCCCTGCCCGGGGATGCAAGCCAGAGCAGCAGCGACTGTGATTCAAGCAATTTCAAGCTTTTCGGATACAATAAAACAGCGGGAAAATTCGAGCCTGTTTCAAACCCCAAGATTGGGGCAGGGTACTGGCTTTACAATCCTGGAAAAACCTGCACTGCAAAAGCAGCCCTCAGCAAGCCTGTGACATTCGATGGCCTTGAAGCAATTTCAAAGGGATGGAATTTTATTGCAGTGATACAGGGCATGGCTGGAAAGACAATCAATGAAGCCGGAAACTGCAGTTTCAGCAGGGCATTCCTGTTCAATTCCGCAGCGCAGAAATGGGAAAAGGCAATGGACAAAAAAATTTCGGATAATGACCTTGGAACTGCCATGGCAGTTTATTCTGAAACTGAATGCAGCTGGACAGCCGCGGACGGAAATGCGCCGCCAATGCCGCCTGCACCATAAAATTAAATAAGGCAAAAAACAAAATTGATTTGCATGAATAACAAAAAAATCGGGATAATAATTATTGCGCTTGCGGTATTTGCCGTCTTGTCCAGCGGATGCACACTGCCTTCTGCTGGTTGCGGCAATGCTGCCTGCGATGCGGGTGAAACAGCCCAGAGCTGCCCTGCAGACTGCATAGCAGGGCAGGGCGAAGAGCCTCCGATGCCTTCAGGCCAGCAGAATGGCCTTCCGCCCGAACTCCCGTTCTGATTCTGAAAAACCTGAAAATGCATTTGCGGGCAAATTCCTTTTTTTTCGGGATTTTTAAAATTGCAGAGCAAATTGTTCTTTCCGCCTTTCTTTGAAAAAGAAAGGCAGGTTGCCAAAGAAAACTTTTGCAAAGCAAAAACCCTTTCCCCAAGACCATCTCTGACAAATCTCAATTTGCAAAGCAAATTGTTCTTTTCCCAAGGCTTTTCTTTCCAAGAAAAGGCTTATATAGGAAAAAAGAGTAATTTATTTGCAAATTTTTCGCTTAATTAATATATATAAACAAACCAATATATTGGCATTGCTGCGTGGTTGAATGGCTTTGGAGTCTTTGAAAGATGCTTATTATTCCC
>JAQTPU010000077.1 GCA_028712575.1 Candidatus Iainarchaeum sp. | reverse complement strand
GCAGGCACTAGTTCGGAATCCCTGCCTCCGAACTCGGCTTTTGAAAAATTGCCTATTCCGTGCACTGTAAGGGAGGGGCGCTTTGCAGCGCCTGCGTGCTTTGAGGCGAAAATAAAAAAATCCGTCCTGTGTTCGCCAAGAAAATCCGCAAAAACCTGGGTTTCATTGATTGTTAAAAGTTCAAAATTTTTGAATTGGAAAATTTGGTTGCTGCCGAATTTCCGGCTTGTTTCCTTAAAGGAAAAATTTTCAATAAACAGTGAGCGGAAATTCATTCCTGCAGGGTCTGCCTTTGAAACAACAATTGAAAACATGTAAGAAAATGCGCATAAAACTGATTAAAAACGATTGTTGAACCAAAAATTTCAGAATCGAACCAAAATCAAATTAAAATGCAAAAGCTGCAATGTTAGAATGGCGAAAAAAATTTTTTCAATGGGAATAATCGCAGTAATCGGAATTCTCCTGGCAACGGGCTGCGTGCAGCATGCAAAACCGGATTTGTGCGAAAAAATCTCGTCGCAGGAAACAAAAGAGCAGTGCTACTGGGAATCCGCGACAATAAACAAGGACATGGCTCTCTGCGAAAAAATAAGCAATGCGGAAAACAGGGATTTGTGCTACAAGGACATTGCAACAGGAAACAGCCACTGGAACAGCGCAATGGATTGATTATCCGTGTGCAGCCGGCAGGAATCATTTTTTCGGCGGGACCCCACGGCAGTTGATGTTGACGTCCCTTACATAGCCCGACCTGTCAGTGTATTGAATCATAAAAGCATGGTTCCTGTTGAAATAATCTGAAGGGATTTTGCAGCCTGAAGAAGAAGGCGTGGAAAACATTGTTAAAATTGTGCCCAAATCAATTTTGGCGCCTGACTGGATTGAAACAGGCGGGATGACAAATGCCTGCACATCGGGCCAGGCGGAATAATCCAAGTTCTGCCCGTTTATGGAAAGAACCATAAATGAATACTGGGAATTGCAGGTACCGGCGCTGTCCGCATACGATGAAACTATTTTTGTAATCTGGATATTTCCGCCTGTTCCGTTGATTATGGAAAACTTTCCAGTGGCTTCCCCGCTTGGCGGATAACCCCAGTAAGCGCAGTCTCCGCCGAAGCTTATGCAGGCGGCTGTTGTCACGGGTTCGTAAGGCAAATTATAGCTCTGCAGGACCATTTTTACAGGGTCTGAACTCTGGCAGGAAAACTGGTTTTCAGGCGGAGAAAGAACAAAAAACAGGACAGAAGCAACAGTGACGATTATTACCAATGCCCAGCCATAAGTCATCAAATACTCCAGGGCAGCCTGGGCCCTGCAGGAAAACCCTTCAGCCATAACCATAAAAAAGGATTAATTGGAATAAAAACCTGTTGTTGCAAAGAAATGCGGAAAAAACATGCCTGACAGAAAAAAGCTATTTCCCGTATGCCTCTGAAAGAGAAACAAGCACTGCTTCAATGTCATTCATTGCTGTGTTTGCAGGCTGCTTGAACCAGTGGGCGAAAGACTCCTTGAGATTGTTCGGCTCTGCATAAGGATTGTTGTTGATGAAATAGCGCGCCTTTCTGCGCACAAGCATGCCTGAATCAATAAGCCTGTTCAAATGGTAACGGATTAATTTCTCGGAAATCTTGTTCTGGTATTTTGCCTTAATAAAATCCCTGATGTCTGTTGTGGAAGGAGGGGCTTTTGCCGCGAGCAGCAGCGAGAAAAGCGCATCAAGCACAAGCAGGACAGTGTTCCTTGATTCTCCGCTGCTGATAAGGCCGAAGGAAAGCGCAAACCACCTCAAAAGCGAACGCTTTGTGAGCTTCACGCTTGGAGGCAGGTCCATCTGCCTTATTATGAAAGTCTTTCTTACAAGCCCGGATTCCGGAAATTCCTCTTTCTGCAAAAAAACACCAAAAATTAAAGGAAAAATTGTTTTTCCTTTTCCTAAAGAGTATTATCTAAGATGTATTTAAGGATTGCGGGAAAAAAAATCCGCCACACAAAAATTTAATTGCGGAAACGCAAGTTTTAAAGCCAGAATAGGGTAATTATTGATAATAAATTAGCAAAAGGGGTGTAATGAAATATGATTGCAATGAAGGCAAAATTTTCTCCTTTCAGGATGGTTCTTGCAAGGCGGGAGCCTGTTGAATTAAAGGTCGACCTGACAAACAAGGATGCCGCAATGGCCATTCTTTCGCTTGAAATAAAGCTCGGGGCAAGGCTTAGCGTTGACAGGGTGGGTTATAAAACAAGCGACATCAAGAGAATACCCGAATTGAAAGCAGGGGAAACAAAAACATTCTATTTTGACATCTGGCCGAAAAATGCGGCATCTGCAACAGAAGAAAGCGTGAAATTGATTCTCACTGAGCATGAAGGCAGCTTTAATGCAGTAAAAGACCAGAATTCAGAGAATATGACCCTTAGAATAGACTAAATTTCGGCAATCGCCGATTTTTACTTCGTTGAAACAGTAAGCTTTTTATTTGGCTTGAAACAGGTTTATTTCAGACAGGCCTGAAAAAAGCCAAGCTTTCCTTTTTATTTTTTTAAACAGCAAAGACCCTTTAATGGATTTTTTATAATTGGTTTTTTAAGAAATAATTGTTTGGAATAAATTTCAATCTAGATTGTTATGGAAAAAAACACTGCAATCCAGGAACGGGAAAAAATGAAAAAAATCCCTCCCGGAGAAAGGATAAAAAGCTTCAAGGAAATAGAATCCTGCCTCTCAAAAAAGCAGGCTCTGGGAGAAGCAAACCGCTGCCTCCAGTGCATCAATCCTTCCTGCACAAACGGCTGTCCCGCAGGGGTTAACTGCAAGGAATTCATAAAAAAAATCCGCGAGGAGAATTTCCAGGGTTCATTGCAGGCAATACTTGAACAGAACCCCCTGCCCTGCTTTACAAGCAGGGGCTGCAATTCTGAAGCGCAGTGCGAGGGAAGCTGCGTACTTGGAAAAACAGGCGAACCTGTTTCAATAAGGGCATTGGAAAGGTTTGTTGTTGAAAATTCAGAGCTGAAAAACATTAATTCCGACACTTCAAAAAACAGTGTCGCAATAATAGGGGCCGGGCCTGCCGGGCTTGCCGCTGCAGTTGAATTCAGGAAAATCGGCATTAACGGAAAAATTTTTGAAAAAAAAAGCCATTTATGCGGGCTTGCGGCAGACGCAATCCCTGAATACAGGATTCCAAAAAAAGTGACAGACAAACAGGAAGCCTGGATGCAGAAACAGGGCATTGAAATTGAAAAAGGCTTCAAGGCAGGGGAAAAAAAGACAATCAGCGAAATAATGAACGAGTTTGATGCTGTGCTCATTGCAACAGGCGAAAGCTGTGCAAAAAAGCTCGACGTGAAGGGAAAAGAGCTTGAGGGGATTTACTACTGGAACAATTTCCTTGAGGAATACTGCCATGGCAATGGAAAAAAAGCAAACGGCAAAAAATGCGTCGTAGTCGGGGGAGGGGACACTGCAATGGACTGCGCAAGGACAGCATTGAGAATGGGCTTTGAAACAACAATTGCCTACAGGAAAAACCTTGAATTCATGCCCTGCAGGAAAAAAGAATATGCAGAAGCCCTTGAAGAAGGGATAAAATTCGAATACCTGCTTTCTCCGGAAGAATTTTCAGGGGAAAAAAAACTTGAAAAAATAAAATTCCAGAAACTTGAAATCAAAAAAGAGGAATTCCTGCCCACTGGACAGGCAGTTGAAATTGAGGCAGACCTTGCAATACTGGCAATCGGCCAGGAATTCGATGAAACAGTCTTCAAGGGAAGCATGCTCCAGGGCAAACCCCCGAAAGAAGGGATTTCAAAAACAGACCTTCATGGGGTGTTCCTTGCGGGAGATGCGATTAATTCCCAGAAAACAATTGTGCATGCAATCCAGAGCGCAAAAAATGCCGTAAGGGAAATACAGCAGTTTATCAAGGACAAGAAACAAAAAAACGGGAAAGAGCCTGAACACGGCCTGCAGAGAACAGACGTGCTGTTGGGGGCGTAAAATTTATGGAATCAAACATAAAAGAATTTTACAAAAAAAGCCTGGAAGAAAGGCTTTCAATAGTGAAAGAGTTTGCACGGCTTTCAGAAGAAGAGCTCGGCACATTGAAAAAAAATGCTGCGCTTGATTTCGAACAGGCAGACAGGATGATTGAAAATGTAATTGGAACACAGCAGCTCCCTTTGGGAATTGCAACAAACTTCAGGGTTAACGGAAAGGATTACCTTGTTCCAATGGCACTGGAAGAGCCGAGTGTTGTTGCAGCAGCAAGCAAGGCAGCCCAGATAGCAAGGGAAAGCGGGGGATTTGAAGCAAAAGCCTCTCTTCCCCTCATGATTGGGCAGATTCAGGTTGTAGGGATTAAGAAGCCGGAGGAAGCGAAAAAAAAGATTTTAAAGGCAAAAAAAGAGTTAATGGAAAAGGCAGATTCAATGGACCAGACGCTTGTAAAGTTCG
>JAQTPU010000076.1 GCA_028712575.1 Candidatus Iainarchaeum sp. | reverse complement strand
AGGAAAGTAATTGAAATTGAAGGCCATGGGAAAACAAATATTGTAAAACTGGCAAAAAACATTCAGGAAGCGCTAATTCCAAAATAATCCGTGCTGCTTGTTTATCAAAAGTTTAGGCTTCTTTCTTTTGGGCAACTTACACTTTTCTTTCTTCTCAAGAAAGAAAAGGGCAGGGTTTCAGCAAGCCATATTAATGGTTTCAGCTGCTATTTGTTCAGGTGATTTTGAATGCCTGAAAAAACTTCAACTGGAATAAGAGAGGGCAATAAGCGCAATATTGCCTTGGCGGAAATTGGCGTAATCGCAGTTGCAATAATTATATTTTCTTACTTTGCCCTGCCAATGTTTTTCACAAATGTTTCAGCAGGCTCAACAGGCCTGCAGACATTGCCTGCAAATCCTGCAAATAACTCAATAAGCAAAATTACTCTGCAGGTGCAGATTCCCTGCCAGGGCCATGCTCCATTAAGTTCAGGGGAATTGAAAAAAATTTCCGGGATCGAAGGAGTGCAGTTCAGCCTTCCGAATTACTTTGAAGTGTCATTTAACCCTGCAAAAACATCAAAAGAGCAGATACTTGCAGCAGGCATATTCAGGCAATTCCCTGCAAAAATTACTGCAGGGCAAAGATGAGAATTCTGGATTTCAAATTTCAGGTTAGATAATGGGGAAGAAAAATGATAGCGGAATTTAAAATATCTGGAATCCATTGCAACAGCTGCGTGTCCCTGATAAAAATGAGCATAGAAGAATTGAAAGGCATAAATGAAGTGGCTGCCGGCAGGGAAAAAAATTCAATTAGGGTGGATTTTGATGAAACCGAAACTAATATCCAGGAAATAACCAAAAAAATAGAAACAGGCAATTATAAAGTGGTTTCTCAGAGCAAAAAAACAAGGTAAAGCGAGGATGGTAAAATGGGATTAAATGGGCAAACAGAGCCAGGCAAAATTATTGATGCTGAAAGCAATAAGCTTCAGCAAGAACAGGTTAAAGCGGAAGAAGCAAACTCTTTTGCAGATGCTGTTGAGACAAGTGCAAATAACCAGGTGCAAAGCGAAAGCCAAGAAGAAACACTGGCCCAGGCCCCTGCAGTGCAGGCTGCGGCTTTGAAGCACATAAAAATAAAGATAAGCAATATGGTCTGCGAAAGCTGTGAAAAGAGAATTGAAAAATCGCTTGAAAAAATTCCCGGCGTAAAGCATGTGAAGGCAAGTTACGTGGAGAGCACTGCAAAAATAACTTATGACCCGAAAAAAGTTTCCCTTGAAAAAATTGCATCTGCAATAAAAGAAGCAGGATACGGCTCGGAACTCAGCCCTTCCAAAAGCAGAGTTAATAACAAAATGGTTTTTGCGGCAATTGGAATAATTGCTTTGGCAGCCCTGATAATTTCTTATTTTGCTTTTTTCGCCACTCTTGGCCAGATGAATATTTCAATTCCTGAGCTTGATGTAAACACAAGCGCAGTAATAATATTTTTTGTTGGGCTGCTGACAGGCTTCCATTGCATAGGAATGTGCGGAAGTTTTGTGCTCAGCTATACTGCAAAGGCAAGGCAGGAAAACCCGAAAGCGCTTAACCTTAGCCTTCATGGCCAATACGCACTTGGAAAAATAATTTCCTATTCAGCAATAGGGGGAATTTTTGGGTTAATTGGAAGCGTATTTGTATTCAGCCCTGCAATAAGGGCTGCAATAGCAATTCTTGCAGGCGCATTTTTGATATTGTTCGGATTAAAAATGCTCAATGTGCATCCTGTTCTGAGAAAGCTTAGCCTGCCCCAGGGATTTTTCAGCAGGCTGCGCATAGGCCCTTTAAAGAAAAGCTCAAACCCAATGCTTGTTGGGCTTGCAAACGGCCTGTTCATTGCCTGCGGGCCATTGCAGGCAATGTATATACTGGCAATGACAGCGGGCTCTTTTATCGGAGGCGCAAAGATATTGCTTGCATTCGCCGTAGGGACATTAATGCCAATGCTTGGCTTTGGTGTTTTTGCCTCTTTGATAAGCCATACAATGCAAAACAAAATTGTAAGGCTGTCAGGCGCAATTGTCTTGATAATGGGCTTGTTCATGATAAACAACGGGCTTGCCTTAAGCGGAAACCAGGTTTCTTTTCCGATTGCAGCAGGGGATACAGGGCAAACAGGAACAGTAAACCCGAACAATGGCCCAGGCTATCAGGTAATTAGCATGGATGTTGTCAGCTCAGGTTACAGCCCGAACAGCTTTGTCCTAAAAACAGGGATTCCTGTAAAATGGGTGATTAATGGAAAACAGGTAAACGGCTGCAATGGAACAATAATTGTGCCAGCATATAACCTCAATATTCCAGTAAAACAGGGAGAACAAACAATAGAATTTACCCCGACAAAAGCCGGCGTAATCAACTGGAGCTGCTGGATGGGAATGATACAGGGAACATTCATTGTAAGGGACGATGTAGGCATTGACAGCACAGGAAAGGTTGTAACCTCTGCACAAACACAGCAGGCAATAAGCCAGCAGGTTGCATCGGCGCCCAAGCCAAAGGGGGGATGCGGCTGCGGAGGCGGAGGAAGCGGAAGCTGTTCTGCGGGAAAATGAAAAAAGGAATATATTTAAAAACTTGAGCAACTATTCAACTATTAGGGTGGTTGCATAGCAAGGCACAGCAGGGAAGCAAACAAGAAAGTGATAAGGTTTTTTTCAACAATCGCGGACCCTACGCGGCTTGGAATTCTTCTTGCGCTGGCAGAAGGGAAAAAAACAGTGAACCAGGTTTATGATTCTGTTGGAAGGGAAAAAATGACCCTTTCTGCAATTTCGCACCAGCTCAAGCAGATGGAACAGGCGGATGTTGTCGGCTATAATAAGAGCGGAAGGGAAAAAACTTTTCATTTGTCTGAAAATTTCTGCTGGTGCATTTTGCGCGATGCCTACAATCATTTCAGCAAGGGATGCAAATGCAAGGAATGCGCAAAAATAAGGCAGGTTAAAAATAGGAAAGCCGGATGAACTAGGCTTGCTGGAAAAAAGGCGTGGAAAAAAATGAAAAAGGTCACTTTGCAGGTAAGCGGAATGCACTGCGCAAGCTGCGCTTTGATAATCAACAAGGCCCTGGTTAAAAAAGAAGGCGTAAAAGAGGCCAATGTTAATTTTTCAACTTCAAAGGCAACAATAGAATTTGATGGCACAAAACTGCAGGAAAATGAAATCATTCGGGCAGTGAAAAGCGCGGGTTATGGCGCGTCTCTTTTAGGGGCAGGAATTGATGCGGAAAGGCAGAATAAATTCCAGCAGGAAGAACTGCACAAAATAAGGAATACTTTTTTTTTGAGTTTAGCTTTTACTTTGCCTGCTTTTTTGCTCGGCATGGTTCTTATGCCTCTCGGCATAGAAGTGCCTTACCTTGCGTTCATTCTTTTTTTGCTTGCAACGCCTGTGCAGTTCATTGTGGGAAAACAATTTTATCTCGGCGCATGGTCTGCCTTAAAAAACAAGGCAGGGAGCATGGACACCCTGATAGCTGTCGGCACAAGTGCGGCGTATGCAATGAGCGTTTATAACATTTTTTTCAATCCTGCGGCTGGCCAGTATTTTGAAACATCAGCCATACTCATAACACTTGTAATTTTGGGGAAATGGCTTGAAGCAATTGCAAAAAACAGGACCAATGATGCAATAAAAAAGCTAATGAATCTCGCGCCAAAGACAGCAATTGTAATAAAAAACGGGAAAGAAATTGAAGTGCCTGTGGACAGCATTGCTCTTGGCGACATTATTGTTGTAAAGCCAGGCGAAAGAATTGCAGTGGACGGAATTATTGTTGAAGGCTACTCTTCAATTGATGAAAGCATGATAACAGGGGAAAGCATTCCTGTTGAAAAAAAATCAGGCAGCGGGGTTATTGGCGGCACAATAAACAAAAACGGCGCTTTCAGGTTCAAGGCAACAAAAATCGGGGAAAACACGACTCTTGCCCATATAATCAGGCTTATTGATGATGCACAGGGAAGAAAGGCCCCGATACAGCGCTATGCCGACACTATTTCGGGATATTTTGTTCCCGCAGTAATATTAATTGCAATTGGCACTTTTTTGGCATGGTTTTTTGTTTTCAACATGGGCATAACATTCAGCCTTCTCACAAGCATAGCAGTGCTTGTCATTGCCTGCCCCTGCGCCCTCGGGCTTGCAACTCCCACCTCAATAATGGTTGGGACAGGCATGGGGGCAAAGCACGGCATTCTTATCAAAGGCGGAGATGCACTTGAAACAGCGCACAAGCTAAAGTTTGTAATATTTGACAAAACAGGGACAATAACAAAAGGAATTCCCGAAGTAACAGATATTGTTCCTTTGGGAAAAGCAACTGAAAAAAAAGTGCTTGAAATTGCAGCAAGCCTTGAGAAAGCATCCGAACACCCGCTGGCCGATGCGATAGTCGAGAAGGCAAAACAGGAAAAAATAAAATTAAAAGAGCCGAGGCATTTCAG
>JAQTPU010000075.1 GCA_028712575.1 Candidatus Iainarchaeum sp. | reverse complement strand
GTGTGCTCTTCCGATCTCGACAATATTGCTGTTGCAAAAGAAATCGCAAAACAGGCAGGCATTGGTGAAAAGATTTCAAGGATTTCGGAAATCAAATCACTGCCGGAAGCGGAACAGGCGGAAGCAATCCAGAAATGCGACGGCATTGCAGAGATTTATCCCGAAGACAAATATTGGGTCGTAAAAACCCTTCAATCAAAAAGCAAAACGACCGGAATGACCGGTGACGGGGTAAATGATGCCCCCGCCCTTAAACAGGCAGAGCTTGGAATTGCAGTCAGCGGGGCAACAGACGTTGCAAAAGCGGCGGCAAGCATGGTGCTTGTCGAGCAGGGGACAAAAGTGATTTTAGAGGCGATTAAAATCAGCCGCGAAACATACCAGAGAATGCTTACATGGACAATCAAGAAAATTGCGCGCTCAATCCAGTTCATGATTATTGCTTCGCTTGGTTTTTTCTGGTTCCAGGACGTAATAATTTCAATTACAGGCCTTATGCTTCTTGTCGTGGTAAATGACCTGATGACAATGACTCTGGCCGTGGACAATGCAAGAAGCACAAAAAACCCCAACAGCTGGAATGTGAAAAACATTTCAATGGCAGCGGTTTTTATCGGAGTCCTGTTTGCAGCAATTGAAATTGCTTTCCTTCTGATGGGCATGAATTATTTCAAAATGGACCTTGAACAGATACGCACACTAATACTAATTTCCCTGATTTATACAGGGCAGTTCGGGATAATCATTGTGAGGGAACGCGGTTTCTTCTGGGAATCCAGCCCATCCAGAACAGTGCTGGCAAGCATAACAATTGCAATGGCCGCTTTCACTGTTCTCGCGCTTTTCGGAATCGGGGTAAAGGCAATTCCTGCAGCGGCAGTCGCAATAACCCTGGTCGCGTCAATGCTCTATGTGCTTGCAATAGACCTGCCGAAAAAAATCGCGTACAAAAGGCTGAACATCAGCTGAAAATTTCCTCAAACATGGCTTTTTAAAGCTTTTTAAGGTTTAAATAGTTTATAAAGGGGTTTTATTTAAAAACCGCTTTTTGACGGGGTGCCTTTGTATGAAGTATCAGATTGTCAATCTTGTTGCAAGCGCGTCGCTTGACGCTAATCTCGATTTGTATAACCTTGCTGTTGCAATTCCAAGCATTGAATACGAGCCTGAACAGTTCCCAGGCGCAATTTTGAAATTGAAAGAGCCGAAGGTTTCAATGCTGCTCTTCAAGAACGGGAAAGTAATCTGTTCCGGGGCAAGCTCTGAAAAAGAAATTTCGCTCGGAATAAGAAAGGCTTCAAAGCTCATTCACGGCATACAGAAAAACGTGAAAATCCAGAAACGCGTGAAGTACGAGGTTGTGAATCTTGTTGCGACAGCAAACATCAACCAGACACTGGATTTGTTCCAGACTGCATTGAAGCTTGACAATGTCGAATACGAGCCGGAACAGTTTCCCGGCGCAATTTTAAGGATAGCAGAGCCGAAAATCACACTGCTTTTGTTCAAGAACGGAAAAATGATTGTTGCGGGCGCAAAAAAAGAGGCGCTTCTGAAAAAAGGCCTTAATGTCGCGGTAAAGCTCATAAGGAAAATCAACAAGGGCGGAAAAAGGAAAAAAGGCGAAGAGGAATAAAAAAAGGCAAAAGGTTAAATAGTTGAAAAAATATTATTAAAGCATGCTTCAGGAAGGCCTTTACTGGGTTGAAATAAGCCACTTTGTATTGTCAGCGCTTGTTTTTGTGCTTGCCGTGCTAATACTCAACAGGCACATCAAATGGCTCAAGAGCGGGGCAATTTTTTTGCTGATGGGAATAGCAATAATGGCGCTTTACCATCTTCTTCAGGCGCATTACTCGTTTGCCTCGCCCCAGGAAACCCCCTTGCAGCAGGGCGTTGAGACAATAATGCTTATTTTCATTGCAATTGGCCTTGGCATTGAAGTAGCTCATCCAAGGTGGAAATAAGGCAAAGCCAAGCTTTTTAAATTCCTCGGAGGCCAATTATTATTGATTAGCGGTCACACCGCAGGGGCAACACCCGGACTCATTCGAACCCGGAAGTTAAGGCCTGCAGGGATTGGCCCGGCAGTGAACTTCTGTTTGCAGCCCGCCAGGCGCTGCTAATCACTTTACATTTCTTCGGCGAGTTTTTTTTCTAATAAAAAAATTTCAGAAAAACAGCAAGCCGGAGTGTAAAATCTTTTTTTAATGCAAATTATTTTTTTTTGAATTTCTTGAGCAGCTTTGAGCTTTTTTCCATGAGCCCAATAATCTGCCTGCGCCTTTCCCTGGTTCTCTTGAGGGCTTCGATTTTTCTTTGGTGCGCGGCATCAAGCTTGGTGAAACTGCGAAGCGAATGCTTGGCCAGCGCAATTTTTGTTGCAAGGGCATCAATCTGTGCTTCGAGATAGCGAATATTTTCACTGGTTGAATTGAACAGCTCTTTCAGCCTTGTGCTGTACCTCAGAGCCTGAAGGTATTGGCGCATGTGGCGCTTTGGCACTGCCCTTCTTTTTGGATTCCTCATGCATATACTTGCAAGTCAGCAGTATTTATTTTTTTCCCCAAGACAAACCTGCTGCAAAAAAAAGTTTTGCTTGTTACATTGGAAGGAATCCGCACATGCGCCAGACGCAGACCATGCATGCCCCTGCACCGTCGCAGGCGCAGGAATCAAAAGTGCCTGCTGCACAGCCTGTCTGGTCATGGCAGGCCTCGTCTATCTGTCCAAAATCAACAAATGCGCCTGTTTGGCTGCAGGAGGCACTGTCACAGGAAGGTTCGCGGCACATTAAGTCTGGGCAGGATGACGGGTCTGCAGGGCAGCCGGCCTGGGGCGGAGGGCTTGCAAAAGAGCCTTCGGGCAAAGCGCCGCTTACTCCAAAATCTGCTTTTTGGTTCGGATAATCCGAATCATAACTGATTTCAAAACCCGCCCTGTTGGGATAACTGCTGTCAAACTCGCCCCTTACTTCAAAAAAGGCGCCGCTTTGCACTGTAATCCCGCTTGTCCCGATTTCTGCTTCCGTAGGCGCAGTGATTGTAATTCCGCTGCCGGCTGAAACTCCCTTGAGGAAAATCTGCCTGCCTGTTCCATTCAATATTTTGACTTTGAAGGAAGGCGGGCTTCCCGGCGAGAATTCGCTTCCCCCAAGCAGGAATTTCCTGGATTCGCTATGGAAAGCCACATTCGGCGAAGGCGGGCTTAATACGAAAAATAGGACTGCAAAAACAGAAACTATTATGACCATGGCCCAGGCGTATGTCATTAAAAATTCAAGGCTGGATTGCGCGCGGTTCCTGGAATGGGCCATAATTAACAATTGGAATAGCATGGAACCAGTATTTATACTTAATTCCCTGTTGCAGCGGGTTTTCCGCCAGCCCTTTCCGTTAAGGGGTAATTTTAATAATTAAAAATGTGCATATTATACTGAATGAAAACGGGAAAAATTGCAATTGCAGTTGTGCTGATTGTTATTGTTGCGGGAATTGCCGCTTTCTTTCTGGTTCCAGGCCTGCAGAGAAGTGTAATGCCTGAAACAACGGGTTTTTTTGAACTGGGTTTTACAAAAAACCAGCTGGCAATGATTGGCGGGGATATTGGCCTGACTGAACGGGAAAAAATGCTTGCAATAAAAAACAATTTTTTTGCATTCAGCTTTGGGGATGCTGAGAAAAAACAGGTTGTGGAACAGGAAAAACTGGAAATAAAGCAGGGCGGTTTTGAAAGCCCGCAGGGAACATTGCTTGAAGGCTGGATTCTGCGTGTCCCGGGCATTGAAAGGGGAAAAACTTACCAATATGAAATAAGGCTTCCGGATTATGAAATTTCAACAGGCCAGTTCACTGCAAGTGATGTGCAATGAAGGCAAAAATAATTCTTGCGCTGGTTATTGTACTGGGTGTTGCTTTGTGCGGCTGCCAGAACCCGAAAAACCCGTTTGTGCAGGAAATGTCAAGCGCTGCCTTCTGGAGCGAAGCGCAGGTTGCGCTTGCAGGCCCGGATTCGGCAACAATAGACAAAATCCCCTCCACTTCCGAATTTCCCTTTGAAATCTGGTATTCCGTGCCTGACAAATTCAAATGGGAAAAAGGGCATTATGAAAAGCTTTTTGTAAAAAACAACAATGAAGAATGGCAGGAAATTTTTTCCGCATCACCGGATGCAAAGGCAATGGCGGGAATGCACGGCCACAAGGGCGACATATTGAGGGGATTGGCTGCTGAAAACCCCGAAGAGCGAGCATATTCCACTGTGGACGGAAGAACTGGCACACTGAAAAAATATTCAATAAGCACTGCGGCAAAAACACTTTACTTCAAGGTAGCTGTTTTTGATTCGCAAGGCAGGCAGCTGCTTGAAAAAACAAAGGCATTATACAGCCCTTTTGCGCTTAACCTGAAGGTTTTTTCAAAAAGCGGCGCTGAATTGGCAAAAAGCATTTCCGCAGGGGACTTTCCAATAAAAGTGTGCTATGACTGGCAGGCACTCGACAAATGGCAGTACG
>JAQTPU010000074.1 GCA_028712575.1 Candidatus Iainarchaeum sp. | reverse complement strand
CTGCGAGTATTTTTCCCCCTGCAAGTTTCAGTTCATTGCCGAATGCCCCGAATTCCGGCCTTGCTGATGCAAGAAGCGCCCTCTCGGTTGTCAGGCCTGATTTCATGTTTGAGGAAACAAGCTGGAGCACATCAGGCAGTATCCTTTCAACAAACCTTCCCCTGCCTTCAGCAGCATTGTTAAGCCAGAAATAGATTCCCCCGCCGAACCCGAGGAAAATTGGGGGGAGTGTAATGAAAACCGGCAATCCGAAAAGAATGTAAATGTTTGCGGAAATAGCCGCGCTTAGTACAAGCCCGAAGAAAAAAATGAATCCCACTACTGTAAGTTCCTGGGTGTTCCAGCCAAGGTAATCTGTCTGTTTTTTGAATCCTTTCACTATTGGCGCGGGAATTATTGCCCCTATCCTTTGGTAGAAACTCATTTTTTTCACTTTGCATTAATTTATTATTGTAGGCCTTCTTGATTTTATTATTCCAACATACATGAACTGCATTATCACTATTGCCGCAAGCATTACCCAGTAAACAGGCTCGCCTATTTCAACGTTCGACATGCTTCCAAGGAGAGTGCTTATTACAATAAGGAAGGTCAGGCCGAGCGCCGGCATTATCACTCCAATCATCATGTACATCAGTGTCAGGAACCTTAGCTGCGAGGAATATTTTGTTATTGCTATCCTCTGGTCCCTTGAAACAGATTTTACTGTTTCCTTTATTATGTCGGAAACATCCCCGCCCGCCTTCATGCCGTTAACTATCTGCCAGATTGCCTTCCTGAAATAGGGGCTGGGGTTTTTTGTGGCAAGCTTCTGCAGTGCCTCGTCATACATGCTTCCAGTGTTTATTTCGTCAACTACTTTTGAGAACTGCCTGCTCAACTCGCCGTAATTGCTTTTTGCAACCATGCTCATTGCGTCAAAAAGGCTCACTCCGCTTTTTATTTCAATCAGCATTGTCCTCATTGAGAATACAAGGTTTTTTTCAAGTTCCCTCTGCCTTTTCCTTATCAGCATTGTCGGGTAAACTGAAAATTGTATGAAAACAGACAGGCCTACAACCGCCCCTATTGTAAAGCCTAGCAATAAATAATTTTGAAGGACTTTTGAAAGGACAATGCTCAATAAGGTTCCGAGCCAGGCAAAATAAAAAATTGCAAGGAAAAGCATCATTCCGAAGTATTCCCTTGCGGGAATTGCTATTTCCGCCTGTTCAAGCGACAGTTCCAGGCCGGGAAAAATTCCCCTGAACCGCCATGCCATGGGCATCAAAGGCGCAGAAAGCTTCCTTAGCAGGGGCATTGGGATTATGTTAAAGGGCAAAACTATTTTCTGCATTTTTTACAGCTCCGGTTTTTTGTTTTTGCCCACAAGTTTCATTATTTCATCAAGGTCCTGGTAGCACTGGGCCATTATTTTTCCGACATCATTTATGTTGTGCACGTTGTATGTTACCATCCAATTGAGTATTTGTGTTTTCTTTTTCAGTTCTTCCTGTATTTCTGCCATGCTCATTCCAGTGTGCAGGGAAAGTTCGTCATAGAACCTTATGCTTTCGTTGTGCGCAACAATCTGGTCGTCATTGCTTCTCCACCTGAATATTATGTTCGGCTTTATGTCAAGCTCCTTTCCCCTTTTTTCCGGGATAAATTCCGCTGCTTCAAGAACCCTTCTTGAGCCTAAGCGCCTGTTCCTGAACATTACGACATTCAAATGGACTGCGTCAAGCATTGAAACTGGGATTGCAACAGGCGGATTTATCAGCCTGGTTATTGTTTCATCAGCAGTGTTTGCATGGATTGTCGTATACACCGAGTGCCCCGTATGCATTGCCTCGAACATTACTTCCGCTTCTGTCTGCCTTCTTACTTCCCCGACAATTATCCTGTCAGGGCGCATTCTCAAAGAATTTACAAGCAAATCAAGCATTGTTATTCCGCCTTTTCCCTCCGGATTCGGCTCTCTTGTTGTCAAAGGAACCCAGTGCAGAAAGTCAGGGAGCATAAGCTCTCTTGTGTTGTGGCAAATTGTGTTGTTTGCTATGAAACTTTCATTTTCCGGAACACTCAAATCATAAACAAAGCCTTCAAATTCTTTACAGATAATTTTTTCTATGGGGCATAATTTTGCAATCATTGTTTGTTTTTGCACACTAAGTTGATTTTTGTTTTGGCTTATGTTGCTAGTTTCATTAATTAAGTATTCAATTTGGGAATCATCAACAATGGCAATTAAACTTCCTTTTTTCAGGTTTTTTCCCGGCACTGGAATAAAAACATGATTTTCTAAGGTAAATAGTGAATGGTCTGGCGTGACTTTTATTTGCCTGCCGCTTTTGAGTGTTATTTCCAAAATGTCTTTTTTTACCCAGTGCCTTATGAAACTGCTTGGTTTTTTCCACTCTATTTTGCCTGCATTATTCATGCTCATTATTTCAATTTCCTCGTCATTTTCCAGGGACACATCTTTTATAGAGTCGTCTTCAATCAGCGCATCAGTCAGTTCTCCAATTGTTGTTTTTTCAATTTGGCAGTTATTTTTAATTATTATTTCGCTTTCTCCGGCAACACTGTCTTCAATTGAAAGCACCCTGTGGTTTGGCTGTATGAAAGGCATGCAGACATTCAGGAAGCTTGTTTTTCCCGATGCAGTGCCTCCGCTTACAAGGATATTGAGCTCGTATTCCATTGCTTCCCAGATTAATGCCATGAGTTCCGCGCTTACTGTTTTTTCTTTTATGAAGTCTGTTACTGTCCATGGGTCCCGCCTGAACCGCCTGATTGTGACAGTGTTGCCTTTGCTTGAAATCGGGAAGAGTGTTGCATTTGCCCTGTCGCCGGTTATCAGGTGGGCGTCAAGCAGGGGCGCGAGTATTGTTATTTGTTTTCCTACGCGCCTTGCAATTATGTTCGCATAATTTTCAATGTCGGCTTCGGTTTCTATATGCACGTTTGTCTTGAGCCAGCCGTATTTTTTATGGTAAACCCAGATTGGTTCCTGGCTCCTGTTGATTACTATTTCCTCAAGGTTCCCGTCGGAAAGCAGGAATTCTATTCTTCCAAGGCCCAGCATTTCGTGGATAAGAATGCCCACCAGGGCGTTTTTTGTCCCTTCATCCGCCTTTGGAAGCTCAAGGTCGAGGATTCTTTTTGCCTTTTCAATGAATTTTTTCCTTGCCTTTTCCACTGTCTCTGTGTCGAGCTGGCCTGTCCTTCCCACTGCCTCTGCTACAAGGTTTTTTTTAATGTTTGTCAAAAGGGCGTTCGTTCCCTCCCCATAGCTTGGAAAATTCAAATAGTAGCGGTTTACGAATTGTTTCGGGTCATGGACAATGTTCGTCTCTATTTTCAGGCCGTCTGTTTCAACAGCATAAGTTTCAATTACAAGGTATGTCCCGTCAAGCTCTGCCGGCATAAAAATCCTTTTTCAGCTGCAATCCCGATTTATTAATTATCCATATTATTAACCAGTTTTGTAATTAATAAATTTGCGGATTGCGGGTTTTTCGGGGTTTTCTCATTTTTTCTGTTTTTCGAAACCAAAAAAGCCTTTTTTCTTTTCAGAAGGCCTTGCCTGCACAGTGTTTTTCTGTGCCTGCTGCTTTTCGGGCTTTTTTGCAGGCTCTTTTTTGCTCTGCCTTTCAAGCCTTGCTATTGTGGGGTTTGTGTCTTCTTTTTTTGCCTTTGCTTTTGACGGGCGGACATAATCCGCGCTCTTAATTGTTATGTCGCCGAAAGCCGGGTATTCAATTCTTATGAGGCCCTGTTCCTCAAGAATGTTAAGCAGTTCCTGCAGCCTTGCTTTTTCAATATGCGTTGCAAGCAGGAGCCCGTTCATTTTCATTGTGCCTTTTTCCTTTATCTTCTGCAGTGTCAAATCCAGGTCTGTTTCTATCCTGAATTTTTGGATTTCTTTTTCCGTTGTCTTGAGCTTTTCCTTTTGCTTGTTTTCAAGGGTTGTCGGGAAAGTCGGAATTTCAGCTTCTGACCATGCGGTTCCACTTTCCTGCTCTATTATGACTTTTTTCGGCTCTTCCCTCGGCCTTCTGAAAAAACGCGTAATTGGCAATGGATTTATATGCACCTCTTTTTTCGGCCTCTGCATTGCCTCGACTGTCCTGTTTATTTCGCGTATCTGCTCTCTTTCTCCGGGTGCATATTGTTCTTCTTCAGTTTCCTCTTTTTCCCGTGTTTTTTGGAATTCCTGTTCCTGTTCTTCTTCATGTTCCTGCTTTGCCTCTTCTTTTGTTACCTGGTTAACCAGGACATTTGCAGTGTATTTTTCAACAGGCTTTTGCGCCTGCCTTCTGAACATTCCAAATAAGCCTTTTTTTTCAGCAGGCTGCTGCACTGCCTGCTGTTTTTCCGCCTGCCCGGGGACTGCGGGCACTGTGCTTTGCATTTCCGCGCCCTTCTGTTCCTGCAGTGCAATTCCGGTTATTACGGGAATTTCAAAGCCTGTTCTGCTTATTGCCTGCTCTGCCTGTTTCTGGAGTTCGTTCATTTTCACAAGCTTTTCAAGGCTTGCCAGGAGCTGGCTGCTGTCAACAGGCCTTATTT
>JAQTPU010000073.1 GCA_028712575.1 Candidatus Iainarchaeum sp. | reverse complement strand
TAGAAGCTACTGTTTTTCCCCTGTAATCCTGAATACCCCGACTTTTGTTTTTCCAACAAGAAAGCTTTCCGTTTTTTCAAGGTTAAAAAATCCGTTGTAATCCTTCATGTTTCCCTCGTCATCCGCTATATAATCTATGCCGAGCTCTGTTATTTTTTCAGGCTGTGAAAACCTGCTTCCGCCCGCATAGCAAGTCACGTTTTTGGATTCAAACAGCACAGCATATCCCCAGCCGCTGCACAGGGCATTTGCTTCAGGAAAATCCCGAAGCCCGGCATTTGCATCGGCAAGGCCGTATGTCGGCGCCCATGAAAGGAAAAAGAATATGTTGACAGCTATTGCAATGAAAAAAACAGCGTGCAGAATCCGCGATATTTTTTTTGAATAATCCCTGTAAAACACAATTCCGGCAAGCGCAATCACTGGAATTGCAATGGGCATGAAATAGCGCGCAGGCTGGTAGTTTGAAAGCGCCATTACCCCCGCAAGGCCCAGAATCCAGACTGCAAGGAGAATTATTATTGTATTCTGCATTGAAATGCTTTTCAGCCTTAATTTTGTTTCCTTCAGCATTCCGATTATTGCCGCGATTGAAAGTATCCCTGCAATTGCATTGTAAATAAAGAACCTGTTTCTCGGCACGAGCAGCATGCTCCTGAAAAGTTCCGCAGGCGTCTTCACAAGGTTGATAAGTATCTGGGGATTGTTTGCCTGCGAGCCCATGGGGCTTATGAAAATGCTGTATGCTGCAGACGCAATTAGAATGGCGAGAAAAACAAGGCCGCTTTTCAGCTCGAATTTTTTCCTCTGCAGCAAAAATGCAGCCGCATACACTGCGAGGAAAAAAACCGCCGTTGTCTTTATTGAAAGCGCGATAAAAAAGAAAATTCCAGATGCATAGAGAGAGGCGGATTTGCCTTTCTGCAGGAAAATCACGAGCATTATGAATGCCATTGCGAGGAAAACTGGCAGGATAACGTCCACAAGCGCTATTTTTGAGAATTCAAGGTTCAGCAGGTTGAAAACAAACAGGAACCCGAATGCAAGGCCCGCCTTGAAGCCGAAATTCCTGTCTATGAAAAATATGAATGCGAGGAATGCAATCAGTGTGAGGGCGAGTGCAATCAGGTGAAGCCCGAAAACCTTTATTCCGAAAACAGCCATCGGAATAAAATAAATAAAATTAATTATGGGATTGTTCGGCTCTTTCATGCTCGGATAATTGCAGTTGCCGCAGAACTCAACTGCGGGCGTCTGCTTTCCAATAATGCTTTCCTTTACAACATATGCCCTCCAGGTTTCATCTGTATAGATTCCTGCCGAAAAGTCTATCCTCGGATTCGGGTCTGCAAAGAGATGCGAGCACACCGCAGCCGCAAAAATAACCGCGAGCAGCAAGAAAATTATTTTTTTATGCCTTTCAAGGCAGCTGAATTTCATTTTTTCCCTTCTTCCTGTTTTTTCCCTTCGGCACCCATCTGGCAATCCTTAACATCCCGAAAAAGAAATTTGTTTCTTCAGCAAGGTCAAAATGCCTTCCCAATATTTCATGGGTTTGCCTGTAATACTGCCTGAATTCCTTTTTGTTTTTGTAATAAGTGCCGCTTAAAAAAGAAAGAATTTTTCCGATTGTGTTTACAGTCGGCTGCCCTGTTATCAGCTGTTTTGCCCCCATTTTTATAAAATCCCCTGCAACAGAATCCAGTTCTTCCTCTGTAAGGTATTCAAAAACACTCACTGAAAAAACAGTATCCGGCCTTACTGTTGTGTAATCCTTCACATCGCTGTATTTCGGGTCTATGTCATAGCCTATGTAATTGCATTCCGGAAGGTATTTTTTCAGCATCTTGTTGTTGCAGCCGAAATCAAGGACTGTCTCTCCAGGCTTTACCTGCGCAAGCTTTGCAGATTCCTTCAGCGAGCCGTAAAAATAATATTTCAAAAAAGGGTTTTTTGAGAAATAATAATGCATAGGCTCTGTTTCTTTTGCCTGATTGGTTTTTGCCATAGCCCACACTTTTTTATTTTTTATAATATTCAACAAGCTTTTTTACTGCACTGCAGACGCTTTCCGCATCTTCTTCAGCCATTTTCGGGTATAACGGAAGGGAAATTACGCTGCTGCTGACAAATTCCGCGTTTGGAAAGGAATTTTTCATGTATCCGAATGTCTTCCTGTAAAAAGGCTCAAGATGAAGCGCGGTATAATGCAATGAAACCCCTATGTTTTCCTTCTGCATTGCAGTTATGAATTCATTCCGCGTTTTCCTTAATTTTTCCGTTTCAATTAGAATTGGAAAGAAATGCCAGACCTGTTTCCTGTCGCTTTTTCTTTTCTGCAATATCACTCCGTCAATGTCGAGCTCTTTTTCATAAATTTTTGCAAGCTTTTCCCTCTGCGAATTAAGCAAATCCAGTTTTTTAAGCTGGGGCAGGCCTATTGCGGCCTGCAAATCAGTCATGTTTGCCTTATAGCCTGCTTCAACAATCCTGTACGGCCTGTATCCTGCGCTTGAATACCTGTCCCAGGCCGGCTTGTCCATTCCGTGCATTCTAAGCGTTGAAATTTTTTTTGCCCATTTCTCATTGTCAGTTGTCACTGCGCCGCCTTCTCCCATTGCAAGGTTTTTCACTGCATAAAAGCTGAAGCAGGTCATATCCGACAGCGAGCCAATTTTTTTGTTTTTGTATTCCGCGCCTGCGGCGTGCGCCGCATCCTCTATTACGAAAAGTTTCTTTTGTCCTGCAATTTCCCGTATTTCATCGAAATCGCAGGGCAATCCCGCATAATCCACTGGAATTATTGCCTTTGTTTTTTTTGAAATTTTCTTTTTGATTTTCTCGGGAGAAATGTCCCATGTTTCGGCATCAATATCCGCAAAAACAGGCTTTGCCCCTGCATGAATAATGGTGTTTGCAGTTGCCGCAAAAGTCATCGGTGTTGTTACCACCTCATCGCCCTTTCCAATGCCCGCTGCCTTCATGCTGAGAAACAATGCTGCAGTGCAGGAGCCCAGGCTGACTGCAAATTTTGCCCCTGTATATTTGCTGAATTCTTCCTCGAATTTCAGGCATTTCCTGCCCATTGCGATTTCGCCCGCTTTAAGGGAATCCACAACTTCGTCTATTTCTTCCTGGCCAATGTTAGGATTCCCGAATTTTAAAAATTCCCGCCTGGCCGGGGTTCCGCCTTCAATAGCCGGTTTTTCCATTTTTACAGCACCATAAAAAAATTCATTTTGTTTCAAAAGAATTTGGGTTTTGTTTCATTGTTTCGATTATTTTTTCACAGGCAAATTCAATTTTTTCATTGGGAAGTTCAGGGTATAATGGGAGAGAAACAACCTGCGAGCAGGCTTTTTCCGCATTGGGGAAATCCCCCGCCTTGTTCCCAAGGTATCTGAAAGCCGGGTGGAAATGAACCGGCTTTGGATAATGCACTGCAGTAGGAATGCCTTTTTCAAGCAGCTTTTCCCTGAACAAATCCCTTTTGCCTGCCCTGGCAACATACAAATGGTAAACATGCCCGGCAGAACTTTTTTCTTCCGGAAGCGCAAGCCCGGATTTCTCCAGGAGTTTTCCATAAAATGCCGCTTTTTTTCTTCTCAAATCATTCCATTTTCCAAGGTGCTTGAGCTTGACTCTCAACATTGCCGCCTGCAATTCATCAAGCCTGCTGTTCATTCCGCTTATTTCGCTTTCATGCCTTTTTTTTTCACCATAAGCGCGCATCATCCCTGCTTTTTCAATGATTTTTTTGTCATTGGAAACAATTGCCCCGGCATCGCCGTACGCGCCGAGATTTTTTGTAGGATAAAAGCTGAAGCAGCCCGCATTTCCCATTGTGCCTGTTTTTTTTCCGTTATAAATGGCGCCGTGGGCCTGCGCGCAGTCCTCAATCACCTTGAGGGAGTGCTTCTCTGCAATTTCAAGTATCGGCTTCATGTCGCAGCTCCGCCCGTACAAATGCACGGGAACAATTGCCCTCGTCTTTTCAGTTATTTTTTCCTCTATTTTTTCCGGGGCAATTGTATAGCTTTCAATGCAAATTTCCGCAAGCACAGGCCTTGCTCCTGCACATTCAATCGCGGAAACAGTCGGAACTGCAGTGTTTGCGGCAGTTATGACTTCATCGCCTTTTCCGATTCCGTTTGCCTGCAGTGCGATTTGGATTGCTTCTGTTCCGGAAGCCACGCCGACACAGCCCTCCGCATTTTCAAATTCCGCGAACTCCTTTTCAAAAAGCGAAACATTCTCCCCGAGAATGAATGAGCCGCTTTCAAAAACAGATTCAATGCTTTTTTTTATCTGCTTCTCAATCCGCCTGTACTGTGTTTTTAATTCAAAAAATTCCATTTCCCGGTTTTTTTTTCCAGCCAATCTTTTCACCGCTGTTTCCGGCCTTTTACCAGTACTGCTTCCTGTTTTCCCTGTAAAAAGCAATTGTTTTTTTCATGCCTTCCTTGAGGCTCACTTTCGGTTCCCCGCCAAGCGCTTTTTTGATTTTTGAATAATCGGCATAATAATACCCGATTTCAATTTTCTTTTTGTCTTCCGGAAAAGGAACCATTTCAAGCTTTCCTTTGCCAGCTGTTTCAATCAGAAGCTCCGCAATTCCCCTGACACTGACCGGCTTTCCGCTCCCGATATTGTA
>JAQTPU010000072.1 GCA_028712575.1 Candidatus Iainarchaeum sp. | reverse complement strand
TTCAACAGTGTAAATTCTCTTCGGCATTTTTTCACTCGTGCTGTTTTTTTCCCCATTCCGCAAGCGCTTCCATAATCGGCTTCAGGTCAGAGCCTTTTTTTGTAAGCGAATATTCGACTCGCTGGGGAGTTTCATTAAAAATTTTTTTTTGTATCAGCCCGTTTTTTTCAAGTTCCTTGAGCCTCGTGGAAAGCGTTTTTGGAGTGATTTTTTTGATTGCTTTTAGGAATTCATTGAACCGGACTGGGGTGTTTTCCTTGAAGAACTCGCGCATGATTAGAATTGAAAATTTTTTTCCAATGAATTTCAGGCTGGCCTCTATTGGGCAGCCGAACTCGTGGCACTCGCTGCACCAGCTGCATTTTTTTTCTTTTTCCTCGGGGCTTTCCTTTTGTAAACTTGGCATATTTAAACCTGAAACAATGTAATTAATATCAATTTGATAGTTAAATAATTTTTTAAAGGCGATTCAGTGAATTCTTTTGAATGTGAAATCTGCAATGAAAGGCATGGCAGCAAAAAAGACGCGGAAGCCTGCTGCAGCCGGGAAAAAATTGCGGCACTTTGCAATGTCTGCGGCAAAACAAATCCGGGCAAGAAAGCAGCAATCAACTGCTGCGGTGCTGTGAAAAAAAATTTTTCAAAAACAGGTTTATCAAAAACTTGAAGTGATTTTATGGAAGAAAACTTTGAAGAACGGCTTGAAGAGTGCAATGATTTTTCTGACATATTCGAACTGGTCAAGGAAGTTGCTGAAAAAGCGCTTGGCAGGACAAGGGCTGGCCTGATGCTAGGAATTGCAGAGCTCGGCCAGACAGCAGGGGGTTTTATAGGTGGTTATCATGAAATGGATTCAAACCTCATTGTAATGAATGCCACTCCCTTAAGGAGAATAAAGGAAACAAATTCCGGATTATTCAAGCCCTATTGCTTCCATGTCCTGCTGCACGAATACCTTCATGCCCTTGGCTTTATTGACGAGGAAAAAGTCAGAAGCCTTACTGCGGGGATAAGCAGCAGATTTTTCGGAGGCAGCCATTTGGCAACAATGATTTCAAAAGATGTTTCAAGATTCATGCCGGGCCTTATTTATGCCGGGTTAAATTTAATCCCAAAAAAAGAGCCCACTCTTTTTATTGTGCAGGGATTTGACAAAGGCAATTTAACATACGTAAACTGATTTAACAAAATCACGTTGCACAGTTACTTTTTTATAATCTTCAAGCAATATATCTATGGGTAAGTATGGGCGTTCTAGGAAGCATTATTGGCGGGATAAAAAAGGCAATTCCTGTGCTTGCGGCAAAAGTGGCCAGTATTCTGCTGTTCTTTATAATTATTGGCCTGTTTATTGGCTTTTGGCTTGCAAGGCAGGGTTATAATATCTGGGTGCTGGCTTTGCCAATAGTTGCGCTTTTTGTAATGTGGCAGAAACTGGATGAGGGTTTTTTAGTATTGGTTCTCGCTGCAGTGCTTGTATTCCTGGCACCGGAATTTTTTATGGGATAGGGAAATAATTATTAATGGGAAAAGGCATATAGTGATAATATGGCGCCACCGGCAAGAAGAAGGTCAACAGCTGGCAGAAAAGACAATGCAAGCCATCCAGGCAGGGTTATGGCTGCAGTGCGTGCTTTGAACTTTGGGGAAACCTGGGGCGCAGCATTCAGGCCGCCTGGCAGAACTGTAAAACCAGCTAAGGGCCATACAACAAAAGAAAGGCCTGTTGCAAAAAAACCACCTGGAAAAAAAACAGCCTAACAGCCACCATATACATAATGATTTTTCTTACTTTTTTTTTCTTTAAGAAAAAATCTTTTTCCTTTTTTATTTTGGGTTTTTCAGCTCTTTTTGCATGAAACACCCCATATGGCTTGCTAAAAACCCAAAATTGGTTTATTTTTATTATTTTTAATTGTATTTTGGTTGTTTTTTCTAATGGTTTTTAGCTAGGTTTGGTTTGGAATTTGTTTTTTGGGTTTTTTTTGAAAAAACACAAAGAAATCATCAATTAACTTGCTTACTTTGTAAAGTTTTATAATTTTTTTTGTGTTTTGTTTTTTCAGAAACCGGTTTTTTTGCAGGCATTATTTTTTTAGGAATGAATTGCCCTGTTTGGAAGCCCAGATAATTGCAAGCACAAGCCCTGCTACTGCCACTGCTAGCCCTGCTGGAATCTCCGGAACAGCCATTGTTCTTTTTTTGAACACGCTTACATAGACTGTCTTGGAGTCCTGCACGTTTGCCGCATTAAAAATGCCCACGGAAGCAACACTTGCAGTGCAGGCATATACAATATCAGGCAGCATTGTGCCTGCATTGATTGTTATTGCACTATTGCCGCCAAGGCCAGGCCCAAGGCTATTTAATGGAATTCCGTCCTGGGTTACGCTATTTTCGGGTTTGCTGATGTTTGCACAGTTCACATTGGTGCTCGCGTTTTCAGGCGTTGTTCCAATATTTTCCACATTGACAGTAAATGTATTGTCTGAATCCGCATTCCACTGGCTGCTGTAACCAATGTCTGTAATAATGAATTTTGCGTTTGCAACACCAATTACCACGTTTCCATTGCAACTGGCTTCTTCAGTCCCTGTTTTGAGTGTAAAGCGCGGAGTAAAAGTTCCAATTGAATTATACTGGCAGGTTCCTGTGCATTTCTTGGCTGCAGGATCGCAGGAATTCGAACAGGATTCAAATCCCGGATCATACACTACGATTAATTGGGCTGCATTGGCACCCCAGCCAGTATTGAAAGTAGCCTTGTTTTCCGTTGCATCAGGAACAGGCAAATCATCAATATCATAACTGTCACGTATCCCGATATGGGACCAAAGAACAGGGTCTATCCACTGCCTTCCTGTTTCATTGAACACTATTTCAGAAAATGCGCCCTCTATTAACTCCGAGGCCTTTATTGTTCCGCCAAGTTTGGGGCGCGAAAGATATGTGCCGCACCGTGAATAATCAGCCAGGAACAATGAATCAGGGCTGTCCTGCGAGGTTTGCACGATTCCATAATAAGCATCCGGGTTTCCAGTGGTGTTTATGATTGACTGTGGCTGCATTGCCAGTTCTGCTGACACAATAGCCGCGTCATCCGGGATTGAAGAGGTATTGAACGGGATGAACCCGCGTTTGATTGTTGCAAGGCCCGATGAATCCGCTTTTGAACCTGCAGTTGTAAAAGCTGACACTGCTCCGCCAGTGCTGACTGCAGAATCATGGGCAGTTTCCCAAGATGCATTGGCATATTCCAGCCATCCTCCGCCGCCCGCAGACCAAAAACTTGCTGTGCAGGTTCCATCGCTATTTTGCGTGTGGCCTGTTCCACAGGCTTTTTTCACTGGCGTTCCCGGGCATGAAAATGTTCCGGCTTTATCGCAAATAAGGGTTGCGGCTGGGTCACTGGAAAAATTGGAATAATCCGCTATGACAGACACTGCGCTTCCTTCGCCTGCCATGGCAATTGGCGCGATTGCGCATGCCGGCGGTGAAGGTGTTCCGACATTTATTGTGGCCGGCGGGCATACTGCCCTGACAGAATCCCCTGGTTTTAATGCGTCTGAAGCCAGGAGAAACACAGGGATTGAATGCTGTTTCACTGCAAGGCCTGTGCAGGTTCCTGTGCAGGTTCCGCTTTTTGTGCCTGCATCATATGTACAGGACAAATCCGCAGTTACAGTGTCTCCGCATTTTATTTTCGGGGGAAGCCATCTGCCAAACCCGTCTGCAGGGTTTGGATAGCCCCGGACAACAGAGAAAGTTGGCTGCTGTGTGACTCCGGAATAATTCACTTTTACAATTACTGTTGTGTCAGCTGGAGTGACAGTGCTTTGAGGCTCTACACTGCAGGTTACATCCAGGCATTTCTTTGCAGTGACATCGCACCCCTGGTTGCTGGCGCAGCCGCACAGGATTTTGCCGCCCTGGCCGTTGTCGAATTCACCGCACTGCCCGGAGTAATCCGCTTCGCAGGTTTTTACTGGTTTGCAGGCGCCGTCATAACAGGCTTCTCCCTGCGGGCAATCAATCCATTCACTCCTGGCATAATGGTCATTGCAATAATTTTCAAATATTTTGGAGCTTCCATTTGATTCGCAGTAATCCCAAAAAGGATTGGTTACAAACCTGTCTGTAATGTACCCCTTAACATGAATGTCTTTTCCTCCGTCGCTGTCGAAACAATCAGTGGCGCACGCCCCTGAACTGCAGAAATAGCCGCCTGGGCATGAAAAAGGCATTGAGCTGATAAACCCGTCTGAAGTGCAGAGATATTCTATTCCTGTTGAATCCGAAGTGCAATAATCCCAAAGCGGCCATGTCAGTGTCTGGCTTGTGACAAAGCCTTGTGCAAACTCGTTGGCGCCGTCTGAATCAGAACACGAAGCCGGAATTGCAGTCCCCTCCACTGTGATAAATGCGCCCGGCGAACAATCGATTGCCAGGCCGATTGAGGGATAAAGCCAATTGGGGCCTGCCTCTCCTTCATCTAAAACAATCGGCGGCAGGCCTATTCCATAGGTTCCGGATGAAGAATACGGCCCGCAGACTGCCTGGCAGGTTCCGGAGCCGTTCACAGGATTGCTGCAGTTCAATGCTGCCTCTGAAATTCCAGGGCCGCAATTTACTGTTGCCGGCCGGGTTGGCTTTGCAGATCGGAAGA
>JAQTPU010000071.1 GCA_028712575.1 Candidatus Iainarchaeum sp. | reverse complement strand
GGCAGTTTCAAACTCCCTGCCGAGCAGGCCGAAATCGGCTTTTGCAAAAAAAGAAAAAATTTTGTTGACTGAAATTCCCCTTGGAAAAGCGCTTGCCTGCAGAAGAAGGTCGGGCACAAGGGATTCCATTTTCCTTTTTGCAAGCTCCTGCCTGTAAAGCAGGAAAAAATGCAGGATGATTGCTGCACAGGGGAAAGAGCAGAAACAAAAAATAATTATGTATAAATCAGGGGTGTTTGTTGCAGCTCCTGCAATTATTGTCGGAATGCAGAATGCAATGCAAACCAAAAAAGACTGCTTGAGGAAAATTTCCCTTTTTTTCAGTTCAAAAAAAATTTCCATGCCTATCCCTTCAGGAATGCCGGTGTCTTTGCCCTTATGTATAGCAGCACAACCGCATCGGCAAGCGGAAACCCGATTACTATTGCGGAAAAAACCTGTGCTGGAGTGAAATTCATTTTCAGGACCGTGCTTCCCACAATTATAAAGCTCTGGAACAATGCGGGCACTATTGCGGAAACAGCTATGAAAAGCAGTGAGAAAACAACAAGCTTTCCTGAAAAAGCCCTGCTTTCTGAATTCTGTTTGGCAAGCAATTCAAGCGCAATCCTTCTCACTGCCTCGGAGCTTTTTATTTTCCCTTCAAGGTTCCTGCTGCTTCCGTGCTCATAAACGCTTTCAAGTTGCAGCACGGCCCTTTTTACCGCAATGCTTTTGTTCCTTGAAGAAAAGCCGAGCAATGCTTCTTTCACGCTCCTGCCTTTTTCCTTTATTTCAAGGAAAACCGCCTCAAACTCGCCTGCTGTCGCAAGCCCGTTTTTTGCGGCATTGAAAATGCATTTCTCAAAGGGGACATTCAGTTCAAGGTCCATTGAAATCGAGAGAAGTGCAAAAGGCAGGTCCCTTTCCACAAAAGCAATCCTGTTTTTTTCCTTGATTACTGGCAGGGCCGCGGAAATTGCGATGCAGAGCGCAAAGCAGAGCACGCCCGGCAGGAGCGCGGCCAAGGGTTCTTCAAGAAGGAGCGCAAAAATAAAAAATCCGAGTATTCCGAAAACCGCGGCATAACCGGAATTTTTCCCTAATGCCTTTTTTACTGCCCTTCTTCCCGCAAGGTTCATTTCAACGCGCCTTTCCTGTTTATTGCCTCGAAAAAATCCTGCAGGGAAATTTTTTTTCCCAGGAATGTTTCGAGGATTTTTTTCCTTTTTTCTATTTCAGCTGAAAAATCGTTCCTGTTGAAACCGAGAAAATCGCGGGCTTTTGAAAAAATTTTCTGGCTTTCGCAGGTTTTTTTAAGGCAGTCCGAGCTGAAATCAAATGCAAACAGCTGCCTTGGGGCTGTTTTTTCCCCGGAAAAGTCAATCTCGGAAACTTCTGTCAGCCTCCGCTTTTCAATAAAGCCCCTGTCTGCCTTCTGCGCCCATCTTCTCTGTATTAACAGCAGGTCAATCGAACTAAGGTCAAGCTCCTTTATGCCGAACGATTTAAGCCTTGCAACGGCCTCTTTTGTTGACTGCGCATGAAAAGTCCCGTAGCTTCCCCTTCCCTGGCCTGCAAGCAGCGTGTCCATGAACGCAGCCGCTTCGCTGCTGTTCCTTATTTCCCCGACAACAACCCTGTCGGGCCGCATTCTTAACGTGTCCACAATCAGGGAATGCATGTCGAAGCCCTGTTCTTTTACAACATTCATCTTTACGAGGTGCTCGTGCGGCAGTGTTATTTCCGGTGTTTCTTCCGCAATTATTATGCGCTCGTGTTTTGGGACAAATGCCAGGAGGCAGTTGAGGCTGGAGGTTTTTCCGCTTCCTGTGTTGCCTGCAATAAGAAAGCTTGTTTCAAGGTCAAGGGCGAGCCAGATAAAAGCGCAGAACTCGCTTGAAAAAGTATTGTTTTCTATAAGGTCGGCCGGAGTGAAGGGCTTTTCCCTGAATTTTCTTATTGTAAGGCTTGTTTCCGAGGAAATCGGGGGCATTGTCGCAGTAAGCCTGCTTCCGTCTGGCAGGCATGCATTCAGCTTAGGGCTTTCAAGCGTCAGCCGTCTCCCTGTTTTTCTCGCCATTTTGTTTGCAATGTCCTTTGCAAAGCTTTCCCTTCCAAAAAAAACATTTGTTTTTATCCAGCCGAATTCCCTGTGAAAGACAAAAACAGGTTTTTTTGTTCCCGTGCCTATCACTGAAATTTCCTCTATTGCGGCGTCATTGAGAAAGCAGTCCAGCGCGGAAAACCCAAAAACCCGCGATTTTAAGAGTTCGGCAAAATAACCCCTCTGTTCAGGGTCAAGGAAAACCCTGTTTTCAACGCAATAATCCTCTATAAACCCGGAAAAATCGGAACCCGTTTTTTTTGCCCGCGATTCCTGGAATTTTTTCGTTATTTTTTTGAGTGCAGCCGCCTCTTCAATGCTTAATGCCGGCAGCTTTGCGCAGTAGCGGATTTCCTTTGAAGGGAATTCAATTATTTTGTGGGTTTCGCATTCAAAAATATTTTCCGCGCCATTTTTTGGAAATGAAAAACAATTCCACCCCAAAATTTTTTCCACGCTGGCAGTTTTTTTCCGCAATCAATCCCTAAAAAAAAGAAAAAGCACTTGTATAAAAAGCAAGCTTTTGGTTCGGCAAAAAACGAATACCTGCTGCCCAGGGCTGGGAAGCGATAAAAATAAAAAAACGGGTTTTTCTGCTTACTTGTAGCCGAGCTTGCCTTTGCCTTTTCTTCCAACAGCTGCGTAAGCCACAACAACTATTGCAACAATCACTATTACTGCGATTACAAGTGTCATGTCAATTGCGCCTGCTGTAACCGGCGGAGTTGTAACCGGTGGTTGCGTCCCTTGTGCTTTGCAGTCAGCCGGGCAGTTTGCATTTGTCTCCGGGCTTTCGCAGATTGTGTCGCCGCATTTTGGCCCGGACGAAGTTGCAGCCGGCTTTGAAACTGCGGAATATTTTATTACAAGCGGGATTTTCAGCATTGAAGCCGCACTGCTTGTCACATTCTTTGCAACAGAATAAACAAGGTCTGCAGTTCCGCCTGCCTTTATTTCCGGCACAGTGAACTCTATTATCGGGTCTGCCTTCAGCACTTTCATGCTGTAAATGCTGGTTATTGCTGAAGAATTCTGCGCTATTTCTTTGGGCACATTTACGACTATTACGATATTTTTCCAGTCCCTGCTTGAATTGTTTTTCACTGCGATTGTAACGCTTGTATTGTATGAAACTCCGGCGCTGCCCCCGCTTGTCTTCTCGACCTTTATGTTCTGCGTGATTGCCGCTGTTTCGGATGTTTTAATGAACCCTGCAATAGCGGCTTCGCTGTATCCGGCTTCTATGAGTATTAATTTTGCTTCCTCAAAAGCCAGGGTTTCCGAAACATTCTTTTCAAGGATTGTTTCAGTTTTAGGGGCGCTGACAGTGCCTCCGCCTGTTCCTCCCGGTGCAGCCGGTATTGCCGGCGGGGCTGCTGGACTGCCTGAACCGCCGCCTGAAGATGAAAATTTAATTGTGTGCGTTGAAACCGCGCTGTTCAGGTCGACAAAGTCAGTTACCTTGAAATAATACATTACTTCCGAAGGCGGAGTGCCATGGACAACAATTTCCTTTGCCATGTTATTGTCGTTGTAATTGACTCCATCAGTGCCGTACCAGAAGTGCTTTATGTTTGAAGTGTCATTTGCATCCATCTGGATTGTGACTGCGCCGCCTGTTGTGGAGCTTGCTCCGGAAACAACAAGAACCGGATTGTTCGTATCATTTATTCCGGCAGGATTCAATGTCGAATTAGTGTCCTTTAATGGATGGCTCGCAAGGGTTGCATACTGGTTGTTTGTGTCAAAAGCCCAGCTTCCCGCGCCCCTGTTTTTGTCAGAGCTTGGCGCGAGTATCATGTCAATGAAATACCTTCCCTCAAGGACATGCCTTGTTCCCCAGTTCAGCCTGCAGTTTGAATCGATTGTAGTGGTATAATTTTCATCCGCAGTTGCTGGAACAGAGCTGTAAAAAGTGCATTTTACAGGGAAGCCGTATCCGTTCAGGGATTTCGCATTTGCAAAGAACAGGTTTAGGTCCTTGTAAATAACATTGTTCCTGTCTCCCTGTGTCTGCGAATAATAAACAGAAAGGTTCAGGTCGCCCAATGAAAGGTTGCTGTCCTGCTATTGTACATTGAAATCAATCCAAAAGTTTCCATCCCCTGTCTGTGTAACTGTCGTGACATTGAAGAAGGTGTTGCCATAACTGTTGTTCATATTTGAATCCCAGATTTTCAATTGCGGCTTGTTTATTATCGTGTTTGCGTCGCTTGTTGCGCAGACAGTATTCCCGACTGCCGGGCTTCTTGGCGCTGTCATGTTTATGTCAACATAAAACTGGCCCATTATTGTTTTTCTCAAATCAGGGAATGCCTTTACGCTCCTTTTCGTTGTTCCAATCACATAACTGCCGAAGTCTCCCGCTCCTTTCCAGTGGGTAAAATCCGCATCCTTGGAGTCGGCGTATTTTGAAAGGTCAAAGCTTATTGAACAGGTTTGTGTTGCGGAAATATTCGCATCAAGCGCATTCAACGCATAATTCTGGTCATAGCTTGCCCCTGCCGAAAAATAAGTCGGGCCGCCCGTGCATAGTATTCCGTTCATGTCAAGTATGTTGTAATCAGTATACAGCAGGTAGTGCTGCCCGCACTGGCTTTTT